>DATCBN010000005.1 GCA_036511855.1 Candidatus Eremiobacteraceae bacterium
GAAAACTCATCTGCCTGTACGATGACAACCACATCACGATCGAAGGCAATACGTCGCTCGCTTTTGACAACGAAGATGTCTGCAAACGTTTTGACGCATACGGCTGGCACACGCAAGGCTTAGAAGACGCCAACGATCTCGACGCCATCGATGCCGCATTCACCGCGGCGGAGAAAGATCCACGACCGTCGCTCATCCGCATGCGCAGCCATATCGGTTACGGTTCGCCGCACAAGCAAGACTCGGCCGACGCGCACGGTTCGCCTTTAGGCGCCGACGAGATCAAACTGACCAAAAAGTTTTATGGCTGGCCCGAAGACGCGCAGTTCTTGGTGCCGGATGAAGTCGTGGCGCACATGCGCAAAGCTGTGGATCGCGGCGCCGAGCTGGAAAGCGGTTGGCGCTCGCGATACGACGCCTACACGGCCGAAAAGTCCGACCTCGCCGCTGCGTTGAAGCGCGATCTCGAAGGAACGCTGCCGTCTGGTTGGGCCGACTCGCTGCCCACGTTCGCGCCGTCCGACGGACCGCTCGCGACGCGCATCGCATCGAACAAGGCGATCCAAGCCATCGCCGCCGCCGTGCCGTTTTTCTCCGGCGGTTCCGCGGATCTCGCGCCGTCCACCGAGACGAACATCAAAGGCGGCGGCGACGTGGAACCGGGCACCATTGCGGCGCGCAATTTCCACTTCGGCATCCGCGAGCACGGCATGGGCGCGGTGCTCAACGGCATGGTCTTGCACGGCGGCATCAAGCCGTTCGGCGCGACCTTTTTCATCTTCTCCGACTACATGCGTCCGCCGATACGTCTCGCGTGCCTGATGGGCATCAATCCCATCTACGTCTGGACGCATGACAGCATCGGACTCGGCGAGGACGGCCCCACGCACCAATCGATCGAACAACTCGCCTCGCTGCGCGCCATGCCGAACATGACGATCATGCGGCCCGCCGACGCAAACGAAACTATCATCTGCTGGCGGCTGGCGATGGAGCATCGCGGCGGTCCGGTCGGGCTAGCGCTAACCCGCCAGAAGATCCCGGTTTTCGAGCCTTCGACGGTACGCGACGCCGACAAGGGCGGCTACGTGCTCGTCCGTGAGTCGGGCAGCGCCGCGCTGAAAATCGTGCTCATGGGAACGGGTTCCGAAGTGCAATGGTGCGTCGAGGCGCGCGACATTCTGGAAAAGCAGGGGCACCCGACGCGGGTCGTCAGCCTGCCATGCTGGGAGTATTTTGAAAAGCAGACTCAGGAGTACCGCGACTTGGTGATTCCGCCGGCCGTGAAAGCTCGCGTGGCCATCGAGGCCGCCGCGCCGTTCGGGTGGGAGCGCTACGTGGGCGAACGCGGCGCCGTCATCGGGATGACGCGCTTCGGCGCATCTGCTCCCGCCGACGTATTATTCAAGCAATTCGGCTTCACGGCAGAGAACGTTGTGGAGAAGGCCCTCGGGCTGCTGACCGCGTTGTAAAGGGCGCCGTACTAGGGTGAGCATCGCTCACCCAAAAAATGGGCAAGCGATGCTTGCCCTAATACAAAATTGAAAATACAAAAAGGAACACCACCATGAATCCACTCGTCCAACTCATCGACTACGGCCAATCGTTCTGGCTCGATAACATCCGGCGCGGCTTCACACGCGCGGGCTCGCTCGCCGATCTGGTGGTGAACGACGGCCTGCGCGGCGTCACGTCGAATCCGTCGATTTTCGAGAAGGCGGTGTCCGACAGCGAGGATTACGACGACGCGATTCGCGAGCTTGCGGCGGCCGGCAAGACCGCCGAAGACATGTACGACAGACTCACCACCGACGATATCCGCGAGGCGTGCGATGTCTTCCGCGGGCTCTACGATCAGACGAAGGGCGGCGATGGCTTGGTGTCCATCGAGCTGCCGCCGCACCTGGCGAACGATACCGAAGGCTCCATCAAAGAAGGTTTGCGGCTTTGGCCGCTCGTCGACCGGCCAAACGTGATGATCAAAGTGCCGGCCACCGATGCGGGCATGCCGGTCATCCGCCGGCTCATCGCCGAAGGGATCAACGTCAACATCACGCTGATGTTCGGCGCCGGATATTACGATCGGGTAATCGACGCCTACTTCTCGGGTCTCGAAGATCGCGTGGCAAAGGGTTTGCATTTGGATCGCATCGCGTCGGTGGCGTCGTGCTTCGTGAGCCGGGTGGACACCGAGGCCGACAAGCGCATCGAAGCGTTGGCCGCCGCAGCCGACGACGCCACAAAGGCGAAGTTGAACGGGCTGCTCGGCAAAACCGCAATCGCAAACTCGAAGCGGCTGTATACGGTATATCTGCAGTCCCTCGAGTCGCCGCGCTGGAAGAAACTAGCTGCCGCCAGCGCCCGCAGACAGCGGCCGCTGTGGGCCAGCACGTCCACCAAGAACCCGAAATATCCCGACGTCTACTACGTCGAGGCACTCATCGGGCCGGACACGGTGGATACGATGCCGCCCGCCACCATCGACGCGTTTCGCGATCACGGTAAAGTGGCGGCCCGTTTGGAAAGGCAGATGGAAGAGGCGGAAGAGCAATTGCAACTGCTTGAGTCCTTGGGCATCTCGCTCAAAGACATCACCGACAAGCTGCTCGCCGACGGACTGGTCACGTTTGAGAAGGCGTACGATCAGTTGATCGGCGTCATCGAACAAAAGACAAAGTCGCTGGTCGCTTCGGGCACGCAGAATTGAGCCCCGACAACGGCGCCACATCGGGCAACGACGTCGCCATCGCCGCGAAAGTCTGGGCGCACGACGCGGATTTTTGGAAACCCGGCGACGTCGATGCCGCCACCGTCATCCGCAACCGGCTCGGGTGGCTCACCGTCCCCGACCTCATGCTGGGCCGCGTCGCCGAAATGACGGCGTTCGCAGAGGGATTGCGAAGCGACGGATTCCGTCACGTCGTGGTCATGGGCATGGGCGGCAGCAGCCTGTGCCCGATCGTGCTCGCGATGACGTTCGGCGCGCGCGAGGGCTATCCGCAGCTCTTGGTGCTGGACAGCACGTCGCCCGAGTCGGTGCGTTCGGTGGAGAGTCACGTGGATCTCGCCACCACGCTGTTCATCGAATCTTCGAAATCCGGCACGACTTTGGAACCCCGCTGCTTCGGCTCGTATTTCTGGGCGAAGCTTTCCACCACGCTGGGCACCGTGCAAGCTGCGCAGCGGTTCGCTTGCATCACCGATCCCGGCACACCGCTTGAAGCGCAGGCGCGCGAACGCGGCTATCGCGGCGTGTTCGTCAACCCGCAAGACATCGGCGGCCGGTACTCGGCGCTTTCGTATTTCGGATTGCTGCCGGGCGCGTGCGCCGGCGTGGACATCGCCACGATGCTCGCCCGCGCTGTGGCGATGGCAGCGGCGTGCGGCGGATCTGGCAGCGACGACACGTCAAACCCCGGCGTCATGCTGGGCAGATCAATCGCGAGCAGCGCCCACGACAAAGGCCGCGACAAGATCACGTTCGTCACGTCGCCGGCCATCGCTGGGATGGCGTTGTGGCTGGAACAGCTTATCGCCGAAAGCACCGGCAAAGAAGGCAAAGGTCTGATTCCGGTTGCGGGCGAGCCGCTGGGGAAGCCGGCGGCGTACGGCACAGATCGCCACTTTGTGGCTTTGACCGTTGCTGGCGACACGTCCAACGACGCCGGCCTCGACGCGTTGGAAGCCGCCGGGCAGTTGGTCACGCGCATCGCCTTGCGCGACACGCTCGATCTCGGCGCCGAGTTCTTCCGCTGGGAGTTCGCCACCGCCGTTGCCGGTGCGCTGCTCGGCATCAACTCGTTCGATGAACCCAACGTCAAGGAAAGCAAAGACAACACCAATCGCATTCTTGCCGAGCACGCGACGGCTTCGGCTAGCGAACACGTCGCGCCGGACGACGTGGCGGCGGTCGAAGCGTTGCTCGCGCAAGTCAAACCCGGCGATTACATCGACATCCCGGCATTTATCAGCAATCTGAAGGGCCGCGACGCCGCGATCACTGCAGCGCGCGTGCAGATGCGCGACGCGTTCCGCGTGGCCACCACCGCCGGTTTCGGCCCGCGCTTCTTGCACTCCACCGGCCAGCTCCACAAGGGCGGCCCGAACACAGGCGTGTTCATCCAATTGGTCGGCGACGGCGGCGGCGAACCGCTGCCGATACCGGGCCAGCCATTCGACTTCGGCACGCTCATCCAGGCGCAGGCGCTTGGCGATCTGCAATCGCTCAAGACGCACGGCCGCCGGGCGATGAGCATCGATCTCGGCAAAGACATCGATGCCGGACTTGCGACATTCAACAAGACGATAGCGGCCGCTTGCGGCGCGCGAGGGAGCAAAGCCTAATGCAAATCGGGATGGTCGGTCTGGGCCGGATGGGCGCGAACATGGTGCAGCGCTTGCTGGATGGCGGGCACAAAGTTTCAGCGTTCGATCGGTCGGCCGACGCGGTGAAAGCATCGGCGACGGCAGGCGCGACCGGCTGCGATTCGCTTGAGGCGCTGGTGAAGTCGCTTGCGGCGCCGCGCGCGGTGTGGGTGATGGTGCCGTCAGGGCCGCCCACGCGCGACACGATCAACACATTGGGCACGCTGCTCGAGAGCGGCGACACTATCATCGACGGCGGCAACTCGTACTGGAAAGAAGGTCAGGCGCAGGCAAAAGAGCTGGCCGCAGAGGGTATTTCTTTGATTGACGCCGGCACGTCCGGCGGCGTCTGGGGCCTCAAGGAAGGCTACTGCTTGATGGTGGGCGGCGATGCCGCTGCGTGCAAACGCATCGAGCCGATCTTCCTCACTCTCGCGCCGAAAGACGGCTACATGTATGTCGGCGGGGCCGGCGCCGGCCACTTCGTGAAGATGGTGCATAACGGCATCGAGTACGCTATGCTGCAGGCGTACGGCGAAGGATTTGAGATCATCAAGGCGTCGGAATTCGGCGCGGGTTTGGACTTCGGCCAAGTGAGCCACTTGTGGAATCAGGGCAGCGTCATCCGTTCGTGGCTGCTCGAACTTGCCGAGCTCGCCTTCAAAGCCGATCCGGGTCTTGAGAAGATCGCCGGCTACGTGGACGACACGGGCGAAGGCCGCTGGACGGTGCAAGACTCCATCGACTTGGCCGTGCCCGCGCCCACCATCGCGCTTTCGCTGATGATGCGCTTCCGCTCGCGCCAGCAAGATTCGTTCTCCGGCAAGTTCATCGCAGCGCTGCGCAACGAGTTCGGCGGCCACGCGGTGAAGGCCGAAGGCGCGCCGGCCGCAAGCGCCGGGAAGCCGAAGTAACCCAAGATGGCAACCGCACAACTCGTCAACCCATTCCGCGAAGGCCTGCGCGAAGACCGCGCCACCGTGCCTGTGCATCTCGTCATCTTCGGCGCCGGCGGCGATCTCACCACGCGCAAGCTGTTGCCGGCGATCTACAATCTCGCCCAGGCGCAATTGCTGCCGCCCGGATTCTGCGTCACCGGTTTTGCGCGCACCGCGATGTCGGACGCAGATTTCCAAAAATCGCTCAAAGACGCGGTGGCCACGTCTGGTGATGTGCGCGAGCGCAAAGCCGACGTGCTCAAAGATCTGGCGGACCGCGCCCACTACGTGACCGGCGATTTCAAAGACAAGGCCGCCTATCAAACTTTGAAGGCCAAACTCAAGGAATTCGACGAGACGTACGGCACGTCGGGCAACCGCATTTTTTACATCGCGACACCGGCCAGCCTGTTCGGCACCATCGTGCAGAATTTGCAAGAAGCTGGGATGACGACCGCAGAAAATGGCCCTCAACATTTCGTGCGCATCATCGTGGAAAAACCGTTCGGCCGCGATCTAGCTTCTGCGAAAGCGCTGAACGCCGAGATGCTGAGCTGTCTGGGTGAAGATCAGATCTACCGCATCGACCACTATCTCGGCAAAGAGACCGTGCAGAACATCTTGGTCTTCCGCTTTGCCAACGGCATCTTCGAACCGATCTGGAACCGCCGCTACATCGACCACGTGCAGATCACGGTCGCCGAAAGTCTCGGCATCGAAGGCCGCGCGAATTTCTACGAGGAGACCGGCGTCGTGCGCGACGTCATCCAGAATCACGCGCTGCAATTGCTGTCGCTCGTGGCGATGGAGCCGTGCACGTCGTTCGACGCGCGCGATTTCCGCGACGAGAAGATCCGCGTGGTCAGCGCGATACGGCCGATCCAGCCCGACGAAGTTTCGTCGCAGGCGGTGCGTGGTCAATATGGGCCGGGCTTTGTGGACGGCACCGACGCCATCGGCTACCGTCAAGAGAAGGGTGTGGCGCCCGAATCGGTCACGCCGACCTATGCCGCGTTTCGCTTTTGGATAGAGAACTGGCGCTGGGCCGGCGTGCCGTTCTACGTGCGCTCGGGCAAACGGCTCGCCAAACGCGCGACCGAGATCCTGGTCTCGTTCAAGCAGGCGCCGCACCCGCCGTTTCACGCGGCCAACCTCGGGAGACTGGAAAACAATTCGCTGAGCCTGCGCATCCAACCCGATGAAGGCATCACGCTGAAGATCGGCGCGAAGGTCCCTGGGCCGAGCATGCGCATCCGCACAGTCGACATGGACTTCGGCTACGGCGCCACGTTCGGCGCGGCGGATTCGTCGCCGTACGAGCGGCTCATCCTCGACTGCATGAAGGGCGATCAGACGCTCTTCGACCGCACCGACGGCGTGGAAGCCGCGTGGGCGCACATCGACCCCGTGCTCACCGCGTGGGATGCGCAATCGCCCTCGAGCTTCCCCAACTACGACGCCGGCACATGGGGTCCGGACGAGGCCGACGCGCTGCTCGCCGCCGACGGCCGCGCGTGGCGCCGCCTGTGACGCCCAACAACGGCGCGGCGGTGGCCGTGCCTGCTGGATTCATCGCGATCGACGCGGGCGACGTCGATGCTGCGCTTGCCACTCGGTGGGAGACGCTTGCGTTGAAAGGCGAGGCTCCGGTCTCGCGCGCGTGCACGCTCAATCTGTTGACGTTCGTCGAACAATTGCCTGAGATGGCGGACGTATCGGCGGTCGTGGACCAGGTGGCCGCTACCCATCCCATTCGCGCGATCGCGTTTGCGTTGGATGACTCCATCCCGGACGGCGCGGTGCGCACGTGGGTCGGCGGCTTATGCGACGGCCACGAAGATAGCTCGCACGTCTGCAGCGAGGGCGTCGCGCTTGCGGCGCACTCCAACTGCGCGCTGCGCATGGCGTCGGCGATCACAAGCTCTTTGAAGCGCGACGTGCCCGCGATGCTCTGGTGGCGCGGGGGCTCGCCCTTCGTCTTGCGGCTGTTCAAGCAGGTCGCGCCGCTGGCTTCGAAGATCATCGTCGATTCGATCCGCTTCGGCGACGGTGCGGCGTCGCTTGATACGTTGCGCCGGCTCGCCGAATATCGCAACGGCTCGATGGTGGTCTCCGATTTCAATTGGGAGCGCACGCGGGCGTGGCGCGCGACGGTCGCCGCCTGCTTCGACGATCCAGCCGTGATCGCGCTCATCGACGAATTCGATCACTGCACGGTTGAGTGCGCGGGCAAGGTCGACGGCCCCATCGCCGGCCCGGCGCGCGCGCTGCTGTTCGCGGGTTGGATCGTGCAGCGCCGGCCGCAACTCGCGGGCCGCAGCTCGATCGTCGGGCGGCGCGGCGCGCGGGGAGCCGAGGGTTCGATTTCTGCGGTCACGCTGTCGTCATCGCGCTCGCGCGCGACGCTCGCCGTCACGTGGGATGTCGCCGCCCATCGACTCATCGGATGTGCGACCGATGGCAGCGGTGTGCAGATCCGCTGCCTGAATTTCGCGGCAGACCCGCAGGACGACGCGAGCCTTCTCGAGCGCTGCATCGCCACGTTCGATCGCAATCCGCTCTTCGACGCAGTGCTGCGCGCAGAATGAGCCGCGGCCCCGCGCCGCGCGTGCGCGTTCTCGAGTCGGCGACTGAAGTCGCAAGCGCGGGCGCCCAAGCATTTGTTTCGGCAGCGATCAGTGCTATCGGGGCGCGCGGCCGTTTTTCGGTGGCGCTATCCGGCGGCAAGACGCCGGAGGGTATGCTCAGGCTGCTATCGCGATCGGAATATTCCGATTCCATGGATTGGCGCCACACGCACGTATTTTGGAGCGACGAGCGCTGCGTTGGGCCGGACGATGCCGCGAGCAACTACGGCATGGCGCGGCGCGCTTTGCTCGATAAGGGTTTGATCCCAGATTCGAATATCCATCGCATGATGGGCGAGCTGGAGCCACATCTGGGTGCTTTGGATTATTCCGTGCGACTGCGATCGTTTTTCGGGGCGCCGATCCCGACATTGGATGTGGTGTTTCTTGGGATCGGTCCGGACGGCCACACCGCGTCGTTATTTCCGAATACCGAGGCACTTGATGTTAGTGACATGCCGTGCACCGCGAACAAGGTGAGTGGCGACGTGCCATCGCCATGGCGGCTCACGTTGACTTATCCAGCAATCAATAGCGCGCTCGCCGTTGTATTCTTAGCCGAAGGCATCGCTAAGGCGCCTATCCTAAAGCGCGTCTTAGAGGGTCCGCGCGATAACCGCGCGCTCCCATCCCAAGGCGTCGCCCCATCCCGCGGCGCCCTCACCTGGATCATCGACCGTTCCTCCGCCTCGCTGCTATCTCTGTAGGGCAGACCTTTATGGTCTGCCAGGGTTCAAGCGATGATTGCCATTAGGATGTAGTACGGCTCGCAGAGCTCTTCGCTTTCTTCTCTTTTGGAGTCATCCCCCCAATCGTGAACGCCGCAATCACACTACTCAGCGCCGCCATCGCTGCTCCGATCAACGCGGCAACTCGAAACGCATAAACAAACGATCGATTCATAGCATCTCGAATCTCGTTGGTCATCGCGCCAGTCGCGCTTTGCGGAATTGGCGCCGCGGCCATGGCATCGCTGGTCGAGCGCAACTGCTGCAGAATGGCGTCGGGCCAATGGGCACTACTATCTAAAACGGCAAGATAATGTTCGAGCTGTACGCGATAAATCGCGACAACTACAGCGCTCATCGCCGCGATCGCGATAAGTCCGGCAGTCCGCGAAACTGCGTTGTTGATCGCGGATGCGATTCCGAGCCGCCGCTCTTCTACGGCATCCATCACTGCCGAAGTCAGAGGCGCCACGGTGATGGCCATGCCCAAGCCGAACGTCACGAACGCCGGAAAGAAAGTGGTCCAATAGGAACCGCCAACGCCTGGTAACGCCAACAAGGCACAGCCGATGGCCGCGATCGCCGGGCCAACCACGAGCAAAGGCCGCGTTCCCAACTTTGCCACTAGGCCGCCCGACCAGCGAGAAAGCAGTACGATCAATCCGATGAAGGGCAGCATCGCCAATCCGGCTTGCGTCGGTGTGTAGCGGTCGACTTGGATCATATCGAACGCGACGAAATAGGTCGACTCGGTCAACGCGCCGTACAGAAGAAATGTCAAGATATTTGCGCCGCTAAAGACTTTTGATTTGAAGATCTCGAGCGGCATCATCGGCGCTTTTGTGCGCTTTTCAACGAGAATGAATACGACGAGCACGGCGCAACCAACAATAGTCCACGTGAACGCCTTAACAGCGCTCTCGCCGGCCGTTCCCGCGAGGATCAGTCCGTAGACAATCGCACCTAAGGCGAATGTCCCGAGCGAAGCGCCGATCCAATCTAGGGGGGCGCAGGTTGGATCACGGCTTTCCGGTACGTGCGCGAGCGCGAGCGCCAGTACGGCGATTCCGATCGGAACGTTGATGAAAAATATCCACGGCCAACCACCGTGGTCGACGATCCAACCTCCCAAAGCCGGGCCAAACAATGCGGTCGACGCAGTTGCGCTCGACCAAATCCCAATCGCGCGCGCGCGCTTGGCACCGGTGAAATACGCGCTGAGGATCGCTAGGCTCTCCGGGGTCATAAGCGCGCTGCTGACGCCTTGGATGGAGCGCGCGACGGCGATCATCACGACACTGTGAGCGAACCCGCACGCGACGGAAGAAACAACGAAGCCGGCGACGCCGATTGTGAACATAAGCTTTCGGCCGTACCGGTCGCCGAGCGCGCCGCCAACTAGTATTAGCGACGACAGAAAGAGGGCATACGCTTCAACGACCCATTGGATGTCGGCCATCGTCGCGTGCAGGTCTCGCTGCATAACCGGCAGCGCAACATTGACCACGGTCCCGTCGATGAACACCATGCTCGAGCCGAGGATAGTCGCGACCAATACCCAGGTGCCCGATTCCGAGCCGGTTTCGCGTTTCTTTTTTGGGGGTGTCACAAATCAATCGTTCCAAATTCGATTTTGCGAACTGTAGGTGCGACGGCCTTCCAAGGCGCGAAGAGCATTCCTTTCTGCGGCCTCGCGCAAGCGTGCACTACCCCCAGCTCGTAATTTCAGTCAGCCAAATCGCATTTATGAGATGATTTCTCCGAATTGAAGACCATACGTTCCGAGCGTGACTGTGTTGCATTGGTATAAGCTACCTCATTTCCAGGGCCGTTTATCCACCGATTCCACGGAATCGATAACCTGTGGATTAGAAAGGCTTGTAACGCGACCCTACTAATACGTAACCTTATGAGCAAGCCTAGTGGAGAACGACGCCCCATAGCAATTGATCTTTTTTCCGGAGTTGGCGGCATGTCTCTAGGATTTGAGCAAGCTGGCTTTGACATCGTCGCATCGGTAGAGTATGATCCTGTGCACGCGGCGGTCCATCGGTTTAACTTTCCGCTTACCGAAGTGGCTTGCGCCGACGTCGCTCACCTTTCGTCGAGCGACCTACTCGAGGCGGCGCGCCGGGGCATGCAAGCGCATATAAGTGCTACAAGTCTTCAATCTCAGTTTGACGTGGACGTAATTATTGGCGGTCCGCCCTGTCAGGGATTCTCTACGATCGGCAAGAGCCTAGCTGAAGACGACCGCAATGCGCTCGTTTTTCAATTCCTTCGCTTGGTAGTCGAGATAAGACCTCGATACTTCGTCATGGAGAATGTTCCGGGTATTGCGTCTAGTGGAAATTCACGAAACCTCGAAAAGTTAATCCTTGAATTTCAGAAGGCTGGTTATTCTGTAAACATTCCCTACCGAATTTTGAATGCTGCCGACTTTGGGGTACCTCAAGACCGTAGACGACTTTTTCTATTGGGCGCCAGAGAAGGAAGCCGAATGCCAGTGTATCCGAGAGGCTGCGTAAACGTAAAAATGAGGCGAAGCGAATCCAAGAGAATCCAGCCTACTCTTGAGCTTCACGAATTGCCGAATGGGCCAACGGTTTGGGAGGCGATTGGAGACCTACCGGACCTAGATGAATTTGAATATCTCGACGGTCACGATGAAGTTCGATTGCCCGAATCAATGGTTGCGACTATGGAAGCGCGAGCCTCGTCTTATGTTCGACGCCTGCGCGGCCTCGAATCTGACCCTCTCGATTTCTCATATCGCAGAACCTGGTGCCGAGAACTTCTCACCTCATCAATGCGAACTTTTCACACGGAACTGTGCATCCGACGGTTTTCTGCAACTTCGCCGGGAGACACGGAACCCACTAGTCGATTTCTTAAGCTAGAAAAAGAGGGCCTCTGCAATACTCTGCGATCGGGAACAGGAAGCGAGCGCGGCGCCTATACTTCACCTCGACCGTTACATCCGTCGTTCCCGCGGGTCATATCAGTTAGGGAAGCAGCCCGGCTGCACTCTTACCCGGATTGGTTTAGGTTTCACGCTACAAAGTGGCACGGCTTCCGACAGGTTGGCAACTCGGTACCCCCTTTGCTCGCCCGAAGCGTAGCGAGAGAGATCATGAAGGTTCTGGGAACTAGCACGCGGCGTCCAACCAGAATCGTCGGCCTAACTCGGACTGATCTATTGGGGTTAAATCGCTTGGAGGCGGCTAAGCTATTTGGTGCAGATGTTTCGCAAATCCCCAAATCGCGGCAGCGAGAAATGCCAACTGCTATCTAGTGGGAGGAGACGTGCGAACCGAGTCCTGCAGCCGAATAGAATCGACAGCAGGTTCCCCGGAGGCGATTTCCGGTGTTATTCATCAAACTTACTTATATAATTCTAACCAAGTATGGCGAAATCGCGTGAACGAAATATGGTTCCGAGCGGATGAGAGATCGGGCGATGACGATTATGCGAATCGATAACTCAAAAAGGAAGCGCTCCGCTGATCCTTTGGCCCTGCCGCGACGGCCAAGGATTCGCCGCGTCGCCCGGCGATTGGTCGAGTTCCATGCGAACTGCCGACGAAGTTTCCCGTGGCGGCGTCAGCCAACACCGTATTCAGTTGCGATCGCCGAGGTGCTGCTTCAGAGGACTAGGGCGGAGGCTGTCGTTCCGACCCACAGTTACCTACTTAAATACTATCCCACGCCGAAACAGCTCTCGAGGGCTCCTGTGCGACTGCTGGAGCGCGCACTACGGCCACTCGGACTTTGGCGAAAACGGGCACGACAGTTGGTCGGGTTAGGAACTGCGCTGGCCAGACATGGCGTTGGCGAACTCGCGGACCGCGAAAACTCCGTTCGATTTCCTGCAGTCGGTACTTACGCCGCGTCGGCTATAGCGTGTTTCGCCTTTGGTAGAGCGGTTGGGATAGTCGACGCGAATACTAGGCGGATCTTTACCCGAGTCTTTGGCCTGCCCAGGTTAGAGCCGAGAGCGCGATTCTATCAAACACTTGCGGACTCCATCGCTAAGTGCTCTTCGTCACCCGCAGCCGCTAACTACGCTTTGCTCGATATCGGCGCACTATATTGTCAATCAATTCCCAAGTGTCACTTATGTCCACTCGAACGAGTCTGCGACTACGCTAAACGTACTATAAGAATAGAAGAGGCGCGGAAGCCGAGTTAAGCCTTAGGTTAAAAACGAGTACGATAGCCGGCTTG
>DATCBN010000006.1 GCA_036511855.1 Candidatus Eremiobacteraceae bacterium
GCCATCGCCGCCGCACTCACCGCCGTGTCGTGGTCCATATTAGCGCAACCCGTACTAGGGCAAGCATCGCTTGCCCATCCAAACACAACCATTGGCACCTGCAAGATCTTTCCGAACAAAGACCCGTGGAATACCGACATCTCGCAGTACCCGGTGGATCCGCATTCCGCCGACTATCTTGCGAACATGAACTCGGCGATGCACGTGCATCCTGACTTCGGTTCGAATCCCACATATGGCATCCCGTGGATCACGGTGCCCGGATCGCAGCGCTTCTTGCCGATCTCGTTTGACGATCCACAAGAGAGCAACGCGGGCCCGTATCCATTCCCGGCGAACGTGCCGATCGAAAACGGGGATCGCCACGCGATCGTCATCGACAAAGGCACCTGCACGCTCTACGAGACGTACAGCACCGTCTACCTCGGACCGCCGCAGTCGAAAGGGTTCCACGCGTATTCGGGAGCGGTCTTCGATTTGCACGTACGAAATCCGCAACGCACCGACGGCTGGACGTCGGGCGACGCGGCCGGCCTTGCCATTCTTCCGGGCCTTGTGAAGAAATCTGAAGCCGACACGGGCGTCATCGGCCATGCGTTCCGGTTCACGATGGGAAGCACCCAGGCGGCGTTCATCCATCCCGCGCAGCATTGCACGTCGGGATTTCCCCACGGTCAATATCCGTACTACCCGCCGATGGGCCTTCGCTTGCGCCTCAAAGCCGGCTACGATCTCTCGCAATTCACGGGTGACGCGCTCGCGATCGCCGTCGCGCTTAAGAAATACGGAATGCTGCTCGCCGACAACGGGTCCGACTGGTACATCACCGGCGAGACGAACACGAGCTGGGATGACGACAATCTCGACCAGCTGAAGAATATTCCAGGCAACGCCTTTGAAGTGGTTCAGACCGGCCCGGTCATCACCGGCTTTTGTTGAATCACGTCAGCGAAAACGCGACGATCTCTCCGGCTTCGCGATGGTTCGTCAGGAACTCGGAACCGGTCCACACGAGTGAGCGCGCCCGAAAGGGCACCGTCGCCAGATCGAAACCGCCGGCGGCTGTGCCGGACGGATCGAAGCGTTCGAGGTAATAGCTCTCCGTGCTCTCATCCGACGTCGTGAGCAGCGTCAGCGAGCCATCGACGGCGGCGATGCCGCAGATGCCGCGCTGCGCGGTCAACAGCGGCTCAAATCCGGAATCACCCGTCAGCTTGAACACGTGCCGATTGTACCACTGGCTGAGATACAGATCGTGCCCGTCATACGTGATGTACGAGCCTGTGCCGTCGGGGCACCGCACGGGGTCGCGACGCTGACGGCCGTCGAGGTCGTATTCGAACAGGTGCCGGTCCTCGTCTGGGCCGTAGCCGCAAACCGCCCACACTCGATCCTTTGAGGCTGCAAGGCCTATCGCGGTCTCAGATGTAGTAGTCCAATCTTCGAGATGTGACGACGCGAGATCAAGCGTGTGGATCACCCGGTTCGGGCGAAAACTCACCAAGAGCTGCGATCCGAGCACCGCCAGCCCTTGCGGTTCGGGAATGCTTGTCTTATAGCGCCGCAATTCCCGGATCGGGGCCCACGAACGCATGTTCATAGGGCGCCGGGTTTACGACGCATCCCGGCTAAAACCTTGGCGCCTCATTTTAGCGCCGGGCTGGGACATTTTTTTCATCCCGATAATGCGACGTTTGGACGTGGGTTGGGTCTAGGTAAGGCATGTCTCACGCGCGAACGATTTTTGCCACTGAGGAGATGAAAATATGCTTTACAGACGATTTTTGTATTCCGCGAGTATCGCGATCGCGGGCTTCGCCGCGGCGGTGTTTTTGGTGAGCAGCTCGTCGGCTGCGAGCGATTACGCGGTGTTGTATAACTTCACCGGCGGGAACGACGGCGGCAACGGGGCAACTGCATTGACGTTCGACGGAGCGGGTAATGCGTACGGCACTACCGTGACCGGCGGCAACGCCGATTGCGGCACGATCTTCAAACTCGCGCCTCTCGGTCACGGCCAATGGAATGAGACGACGCTCTACAACTTTTCGTGCGGCAATGACGGAAAAAATCCGCACGGCGGTTTGACCTTCGACAGCGTGGGCAATCTGTACGGCACCACGGTCGCCGGCGGCTCCGGTGGTTTCTGCACGGGCGACGGCTGCGGTGTGGTTTTCGAACTGACGCCCAGCGGCGAGCGCGTGCTCTACAATTTCACCGGAAACAATGACGGATTCGGTCCGGGCGGCCAAGTGGTCTTCGACCAAGCCGGCAACTTGTTTGGGACCGCGCCGGACGGCGGATCGCACATGGCAGGCGTGGTGTACGAGCTCACGTTTAGAAACGGCTCGTGGCATCAGAAGGTGATCCACGCCTTCACGGGCGGCGTGGACGGCGCACTGGGCTCACTCGGCGCACTGCTCGTCGACGCGAGCGGCAAATTGTACGGCGTGACCGAAATCGGCGGCTTGCATTCGGCCGGCACCGCGTTCAGACTGGCTCCGCGGCAGGACGGCAGCTACAACTTCACCACGGTGTACGCATTCAACGGTCAACCCGATGCCGGATCTCCATACGGCGGCCTGATTCCCGACGCAGCCGGCAATCTCTACGGAACCACCTACTTCGGCGGGGCGAGCGGTCAAGGGACTGTCTATGAGCTCACGCCCAAGCACGGCGGTTGGACCGAACAAGTGCTGTACAGCTTCAAGGGCGGCAATGACGGCAGTCTGCCGACCTCAACGCTCGTCCTTGACGCAAACGGAAATCTCGACGGCACGACCACGGCGGGCGGCCATCCCCTATGCGACTGCGGCACCGTCTTCCGCCTAAAGCCCAATCCGTGGCGCGAAGTCATTCTGCACCGCTTTGGAAACTCGCGAGACGGCACAAATCCGCTCTACGGTCTTGCGTCAAACGGGAGTCGGAATTTCTTCGGAGCTACCCCCGCCGGCGGTCTGCACGGGCAGGGAGCGATCTTCGAGATCGCGCCGTAACGTTCGGCTGGAAATCATCGCGTGACGTGCGCCGATCAATACTCGGCGTACGTCACGATTTTGACAAGGCCGGTGAGCGCGTGAGTTGGGGGGATCACCGTTGGGTCGTAGACGATTCCACCGGATGAGCCACGGCCCGCAAAAGTCAACGTTCCGAGCGACATCATCGCTCCCGTGAACGTTCCGTAACCATTGAGCGTCGTACCGCCCTTCACTTGCACGTATCCGGCGACATACGATCCATTCGAAAACCTCGCGTTTCCATTCACAACGAGGAGGTTCGGCTTGCTTGAAAACGAGACGAATCCCGACCCGGATTCGGTGAGGTTGCCGTTCACAACCATCGTCCACTGCCCGGTGAACGTGACTCCGTGCGTCGAAAGCGTGAGCGGCCCGTCGTAGAACAATACGCAACCCACGACAATGCCGAGACCCGGGCACGAATAGTTGCTCGAAAGCGACGATCCGGCCGGCACGTAAATATTGGTCGGGCCGCCGAACGTCTGCGTCTGGCTCTTGTAGCTCGCGACCATGAAATCGAATTGGCTCACGGTCGGCAGCGGCACCGTCGGCGCATTGATGGTGCCGGGCGGCAACGAATTCACGGTCCCGCTCGCCGAAGACGTTCCATCAACACCGCCGCTGATGCTCGCGGTGATATTGCCATTCGCGTGGACCGAAGCGCTGTTCGTGCCGCTCGGATCCGATATCGAACGTGGACCATAGCTTCCCTGGATGCCCAACCCCGCGGCTAGCGCTAGGCGCGGATACGTCAATTGCGACGTGTCGACGGTGACGGCAGCTTCGACGGTCGTGGTCCGGCCGCCGCTCGGATCCGATCCGGTGCTGTCGATGATGGCTCCGCCGATCGGCACGAATATTTGGCCACTGCCGTTGATCGGATCGAGAATATGCTGCGTCAGAGCGCCGGGGCCGAGATCAAAGTTCGGATAGATCTTGTACGTGAACGTATATCCGTTCGCCAAAGTGGTCGTACGGCTTGTCGGCGCCAGCAAAGAAACGTCCAGGTCGTCGAGTGCGGCGTTCAGGCCGGCCTCGGCGGCATCGAACACGGAATTCTTGTCCTGCAAGCTATACGTGCTCTTGCTCGCGTCGCTCGCGCTCTCGAGCAACATCACCGCGATGACCGCGAGCATCGCCGCAAAACTGAGGACGTACGGAAGTACGAACCCGCGCTTGAGCCGTGGACTAGTTCCGCGCATATGCGTCCCCTTCGACCGACAGTTCGGCGGTCGAGCCGCCGCTCTGGTTCTGACCTGCAAGCCTGAGGACGACGCGATCGCTCGTCACATCGACCATCGACTGGAGATTCTTTATGCCGAGGGCGACGGTCTCTGCGTTTGCCGACGTCATGGCTTGGTTGACGGCTGCGACGACGTCGCTGTTCAACACCCCCGGATTGACACCCGTCGGGACGTTGGCAGCGCCAAAACCGCTCATCAATGTATTGGTCCCCGACTGATCGGCGGTAAGCCAGTAGACGCTGAATCCGACCCATGCAGGCCGGCCGCTCGAATCCCATGCCGCGCCGCCGGTGCCGTTCGGCCGCGCGGTGAGCATCGCAAGACAAGAGACGTTGGTCGGTATCGCCAGATTCGACGCAGGGGAACAATTCAGCGCGCCGCCGGCGCCGGTGCAGACAAAAATTCCGTTCGGATCGCTCTGCCGTGCGTCGCGTTGCATCCGATAGAGCGTCGAGTCCATCGTCTGGATCTCTTGGAGCGAAGCATGCTCGGCTTGCGATGCCGACAACATCGGCCGGCAGAGCGCGACGACGAGGCTCCCGACAATGCCGGCGATGCCGCACACGACGAGGATCTCGATCAGCGTCGCGCCGCGAATGTTAGAACCCGGCTTGCGACGCAATGTAGCTCTCCACGACGGCACTCTGCGCGGGCCCGCTCGGACCCCAAGCCACGGTGACCGTACAATCGTAGCTGAAGAGCGAACGCGCAGTACAATTTGGTATCATGACGAAGTTGATGACCGCCGGCGACGTCCTGTCCGACACGAAGCCGTAGCCTTGATCGATCGCGATAACCGGTGCTGCCGGAAGACCCGTGATGGAACCGGACGATTTCACGTACTGCCTGATGCTGTCGAGATAGCTTTGTCCTGCGGAGACAGCTTGGACTCGCACTGAATCTTGTTTCGTGAATGCGTACGATGCCGGCACCGAGCCGATGAGCATCAAGACCACGATGAGCAGCACGGACATAGCCACCATCGCCTCGACGAGGCTAAAGCCGCGAAAAGACTTCGCGCGAAGCAAAGCCGATGATGCTCCCATATCTAGTTGACCCTTATGCGGGATACGTTGTTACACGTCACTCATACAGTGTTAGCAGTCATATGCGTTCGTAACGTTCCGGTGGATGCGGCGTCTAATGCATAGATGAAGAATACACGCAGGCCTTTGGCCGAATTGCGCCGTTCGGCGCAGCAACGTCTGTTGATCGCTTACGCCGGTGTGATCGTCGTCACTACCGCCGCGCTCTGGGGCGGCGGCGCGTGGGTGGCCGAATCGCTAGCGCTGCAAGCGGCGAGCCAGTCGAGCGCGGCGTCTGCAAGCTCCGAGCTGAGCTGCGCCAATCAGATCCTCGGATACGGCGTGGACATCGGTTCAGCGCCGTCCGGTTCGCTGCCGATGCAGTTGGTCGTGGACCTGCAGCAATCCGTACGGCGCTGCGATGATGCGTTGCAAGAGACGACTCGCGCGGCTGCCGGCATGAGCCTCGATCAGGCCGACCGATCCACGCTCGAACGATTCTCGCTGCAAGTCGACGCGTCACACGGCGAGATGTCGGCGACGACAAGTCAAGTCATCGCACAGACGCAGAGCGGCGACCCGGCTCAGCACGCACTGATCGGCGCCGCAGTCACGAGGCTTGCGACCAAGGTCGCCACATTCGTCGACGCCGCGCGGGCGCAAGCCGCGTTTTTCAGCGACATCTCCGGAACGGCCCTTGTGAACGGCCGGCTACGCCTCGTCACGATCGCGTGCACCGTGATCGGCATCGTGATCTTCGGGTTCATCGCGTTCATCGCACCGCTGCATCGTAGAACCGCAGCGCTGATCGAGTCGACGTTCCGTTCGCAAGAACAGGACCGGCGCCTGGATTCCGACATCGCACGCCACATCGCCGAGCGCGATCGAAACGAAGCCGAAGCGCAATTCAAAGCATTGTTCCAGCAGTCGTCGGTGGGGGTTGTGTTGTGCGGCCTGGATGGCCGTATCATGGAGACGAACGCCGCGCTGCAAGGCATGCTGGGATACACGTCGCACGAGCTGCGGACCTTGCATTTCAGCGCGCTGACCGGCGACCCGGACGACGGTCCCGCGAATGCAAACGGCGACGGTGAGCGGCTCTTGCGCCGCAAAGACGAGTCCCGGCTTTGGGTCGAGCAGACGACGACGCCTGCTATCGCCAGCGATGACCGGATCGTCGCGGTCATCCGCATGATCCAGAACATCGAAAGCCGCAAGAAAGCCGAAAATCGCCTGCACTTCGACGCGACTCACGACGCTCTCACCGGTCTCCATAACCGCCGGCACTTCGACGACGCTATAGATGAAGCGGTCAACGTGGGCCGAATGGCTCATGGATCATGCTTCGCCGTGATCATGATCGATCTCGACGGCTTCAAGTACATCAACGATACGCGCGGCCACGCGGTAGGCGATGCGGCGCTTGCGGAGGTGGGCCGCCGTTTGGGATCCTGTGATGGGCCAAACGTGCTCATCAGCCGCTACGGCGGCGACGAGTTCACGGCGATCTTATCGGGCGTCCGCACCGTCGATACGGCGATTGCTCTCGCGCAGGCGATTCAAAGCGCACTGCAGGAGCCGATGGCGATTCAAGGCACGCGAGTGCTCATGTCCGCGAGCGTCGGCATTTGCCTCTGGAGCGCCGAGTTCGCCGATGGCGACGCCCTCTTGCAAGCTGCCGACAGCGCGGTCTACAAAGCGAAGTCCGCGGGCCGGGGGCGATGGGCCGTGTACGACACGTCGATGGCGAAGGACGACCGGTACCGCCGCGCGGTGGGCGCTAATCTTCGCGAGGCTTTGGACAACGGACAGCTCGACATCGCATTTCAACCGATCGTCACACTCCGCGACCGCACGTGCATAGGATTTGAGGCGCTCGCCCGTTGGAACCACCCCACACTTGGACCGGTTCCACCGACGGTGTTCATCACGGTCGCCGAAGAGATGGGTCTCGTCGGTGAGGTCGGAGAGTGGATGTTGCGGCAGGCTTGTCAACAATTGGCCGAATGGCGAAGCCGCTTCGGCGTCACCAACATCAAAGTAAACGTGAACGTCTCTCCGCAACAGATGGCGGATCCGGATTTTGCATCACTCGTGGCTGCAGCGCTACGCCAAGCCGATCTCGAACCGAAGCACATCGCGCTTGAGCTCACCGAGACGGCGATCTTCGATTCGAGAGGACAGGGCAGCAAAACGCTCGCGGCGCTGCGCCGCATCGGCACTCCGATCTTGCTGGATGATTTCGGAACCGGTTTTTCGTCGCTCACGCATCTGCAGAAGGTCCGCATGGATGCGCTGAAGATCGATCAATCGTTCGTACGCGGCGAGGACGGCGGGTTGGCGTCGCCGCCGATCGTCGAGACTCTCATCGCGCTCGCAAAAACGCTCGGCATCGACGTCGTCGCCGAGGGTGTGGAGACCGAACAGCAGGCAGCGCAGCTTCGTGCGTTGGGTTGCGAGGCTGCGCAGGGATTTCTCTTCGCACGCCCGCTCTCGGCCGCGGATGCGATCGGCTATCTATTAGAACGATCCAAGATAGCGGCCGCGTCTTAGGGGCGACCGTAGCGGCCGGTGAGCGTCGTGCTTCCAAGCACGTGTTTGGCGATGAGCGCCTTTAATCCAGGCCCGTTGGTCTTCGCAGTCGCACTGCCGGCATGCGTTTCATCCAAGGCATAGAGCGTGAAGATATAGTGGTGAGCGCCACTGCCGACCGGCGGACATGGCCCGCCATAACCTGGTTTTCCGAAAGAAGTGGTGCCTTCCACGCTTGCCGCCGGCGCGGCCGCCTGCTTTGTGCTTCCGGCGCCCTGGGCTAGTGAATTCGCGGATGCGGGAATATCGAAGAGCACCCAGTGCCACCAGCCGCCCCGAACCGGCGCGTCGGGATCCCAGACCGTCAACGCAAAGCTTTTCGTTCCGGCGGGCGCGCCGGACCAATGCAGCGCCGGTGAGACGTCGTCTCCCGTGCATGCCATGCCGTTGAAGACGAACGTCTTTCCGAGCGTGCCGCCGTCGTGGAAATCCGTGCTCGAAAGAGTGAACGGTGAGGCGGCCATGGCGCCGGCTGTCAAAAGGGCGAATAGTGTATTCATAATTCTCGAATCGTTGTACGGCGCGGCAGGTCGCGCCTTCCACCCGCGGTAATCACGAAATATGAAAAAAGTCGCGGTGACCGGCGCGTCGGGCTTCGTGGGCCGCGCGGTCGTCCATGCGCTCGCGCGCCGCGGCGACAGCGTGCTGGCGTTGGGCCGCTCGGCGAATATTGCAGGGCTTCCGCCAAGCGTCCGAACCGCCAAATACGATCCTAACAATCCCGCGTCGCATCCGGAGATATTCGAAGGCATGGACGCCGTGGTCCATCTCGCCGGCGAAACCGTCGACGGGCGCTGGAGCCCAGCGAAAAAACGTGCCATCTATGATTCGCGCGTTCTCGGCACGCGGAATCTCGTCGCGTCGCTTGCCAAGTGTTCGCTCGCGCGGCCGACGGTGCTCGTAAGCGGCTCGGCCATCGGGTACTACGGCTCTCGCGGCGACGAAGTGCTCGACGAATCGTCATCGCCCGGCACCGACTTCATGGCCGATCTCGTCAAGCGTTGGGAAGCGGAGGCCGACGGCGCCGAAGCGCTCGGCTTGCGCGTCGCCAAGATCAGAGTGGCATTTGTGATCGGTGACGGCGGTGCCGTGAAAAAGCTCTTGCCGCCGTTCAAGGCGTTCATCGGCGGTCCGTTCGGCAGCGGCGGAATGTGGTTCCCATGGATGCATCTTGAAGACACCGCCAACTTATTTCTTCTTGCGGTCGATCGCGACGATGCGCGCGGCCCGATCAACGCCGTCTCCCCGGATCTCGCGACCAACATGCGATTCGTGCAGGCGCTTGGCCACGCCATACGGCGGCCGGCATTCATGCCGGTGCCGCCGCCGGCGCTCAAACTCATCGTTGGAGAGTTCGCCGACACCGTGCTCGGCAGCCAGCTCATCCTGCCGCGCAGAGCATCGGAACTCGGCTTTGTTTGGAAACACGAGATGTTGGAGGAGGCCTTGCTCGATGTTCTTGCGCCGGCCGAGCACCGGACTCCGGCCACGCACGAACTCACTTCCGAAATCGTCGTGCAGCGCCCGCTCGCGCAAACGTGGCAATTCTTTTCCGACCCAGGTAATCTCGCGCAGATAACGCCGCCGGCCACGCAGCTCGAATTGATGGACGCTGTGCCGCAATTGCGGCAAGGCGCTACCCTCGACTATACGATGAAGGTTCGCGGTCTGTGGGTGAAATGGAGGACGTTGATCACCGTTTGGGATGTCGAACGGCGTTTTGTCGACTATCAGGTGCGGGGACCGTATGCGCTATGGCGTCATACCCACGAATTTGAGTCCGGTCCGGATGGAAGCACCGTGGTGCGCGACCGAGTGCGGTATTCATTGCCGTGGGCGCCGATCGGGAACGTCGCATTGCCGTTCGTGCGCCGCAGCCTCGCGGAAATCTGGTCCTACCGCCGACACAAGATTTCCGAGCTGTTCTCGTGAAGAGTGGACGGCGTGTTAGCCGATGCGGACGCCCCAACCCATGAAGGAACCGGCGCTCGCCGAAGTCATGATCACAGTAGATTTGGTGTTCGTCACGATCAGGGGATTCGTCATCTTGTTCTCCTCGCCCGGTCTCTGCCGGAGCCTCATGTGCGTTACGTAAATCATTACTCATTCGACTTCAAAAAGTTACAAGCCGTTACCGCAGCAGCATTGTGCCTTTTCTCGAGTGCATGCGGCGTTCACGGCAATTCAGCTGGGACGACAGAGAAAACGGTCGTGATCGGCGCGGATTTCGCCACAAGCGGCACCGATGCCGCAGCGGGCGTTCCCACACAAAATGGCGTCGAACTGGCGGTGGAAGACGAGCAAAAGAAGGGATTGCCGGGCGGATATTCCTTGCGACTAGACACGCTTGACGACAGCATCGGCGGCGTGCACAACCCGGAACAAGGTGCGTTAAACGTTCAGACCTTTGTCGCAGACCCGGATGTCCTTGCCGTCATCGGACCGCAGAATTCGAACGTCGCACGGGCTGAGATACCCGTCTTGAACGCGGCAAAACTCGCACTCATCTCGCCGTCCTCCACATCTATCAGTCTGACCGACGACGCTTCAGGCGCGAGCTCGCTGCGCCAGACACATCCCGAACTTCGCAATTTCTTCCGCACGGTGATGCGCGACGATATGCAGGGCGCGGCCGATGCCCAATTCGCGTATCGCACGCTAGGTGCGCGCCGGGCGTACGTCATCGACGATAACGAATCGTACGGCAAAGGTCTCGCCGACGTCTTCGTGCCGTCGTTTCAAAAGCTCGGCGGCACGGTCGTCGATCGTGCCCATCTCACAAAAGGTCAGCAAGATTTCATCGCGTTGCTGACGTCTGCCGCTTCCAACAAACCAGACCTGATTTTTTATGGCGGCGTGGTGAGCACGGGCGGCGCGCAGTTGCGCCGCCAGATGTTGAAGTTAGGCATGACCGCGAAGTACATGGGCGGCGACGGCTTGAAAGACCCCGGCTTTCTCGCCGCCGGCGGAGCTGCGGCCGACGGCACCTACTGCTCGCAAGGCGCACCGAATCTTTCAAAGCTTCCCGAGGCGAAAGATTTCCTAGCGGCATACGCAGCTCGTTTTCCCGGCCAACTCCTGGGGACGTATAGTGCCAACGCGTACGCGGCCGCCGAAGTGGCCATCGATGCCATTCGCGGATTGATGGAGCGAAACGGCGGCGTGGCTCCGTCGCGCGAGGAAGTGCTGCGCGCCATCGCGTCGTCGACCACCTCGAATACGCCGATAGGGCCGATCTCGTTCAACAAGCTCGGTGACGTGACCACGCCGGTGGTGAGCATGTGGGTTGTGCGCAACGGTCAGTTCGTGTTCTTGTCACAGGAACGGGCCCAGCTATGACCGGCGACAAGCTCGCTTCCGTTCGCCCGGTGATGGAGAAGCTTGGTTTCGCGCCGGAATTCGTCGAAAAAAACGTTTTGGCGCGCACGGGCAACGTCACGGTGTCGGAAATCGCGATGCTCTGGCAGGGCATGCCGAACAAACACGATCGCAAACGCACGAGGGCGATGTTCGACGCGCTTGCGGAAGCGGGATTCCTTCAATTGCAAGACGATGACGGCGGCGTGTTCTCGGTGGTCGAATCAACGCCTGAGCGCTAGCGGCGCAGACTCCATTGCCACGCGTTCCACGTCGGCGAAAAAGGACTTGGCGACAGGCCTTGTAATGCAGGTTGCGCGGCGAACCCGTACTTGGGCGCGTAGAGAAAATCGTACGGGACATCCTGCGCTAACGCGTGCTGGACACGCGAGTACAGCGACGTGCGAATGGCTTGGGATGTTGCCGCGAGTGCCCGCCTTTCCAAATCATCGACTTGGGCGCTGCAATAGCCGGCGTAGTTCGACACGCCACCGCAGGCCACGATATTCGAATCGTCGGGATCCGCGCCTGTGCGCCAGGCGATGTACGCCATATCGAACGTACCGGAGAGAAGCAATCCGCCTTCGGTCTTCGGCAGATAGAATTGGGCGACGGAGATCTTCTTCACGTCCACCGATATCCCGCGGTCGCGCAGCATGGCCTGGACGTATTCGGCGGTGCGCACGGCGGTGTCACCTTCGGGAAACGTCACGAATTCCAGGCTGAGGAGCGCGCCGTTCTTGCGCCGGAGGCCGTCGGCACCGCGCAGCCACCCCAGCGCGTCGAGCGAGCGATCGGCCGACGAGGTGTCAAATGCCGGAAGCTTTGCGGTGGCGTCGTAAGCCCACGAGAAGAGCGGCTGGTCGCTGTCGGTCACCGGGTATTGCCCGCTCGTGATCCCAGCGCTCAATCGTCTGCGATCGATCGCCATCGCCACCGCGCGCCGCATGCGGACATCATCGAACGGCGCTTTGCGACAGTTGAACGCGATCGCGCCGAAGCCGGCAAACGGCGCGTAGACGATCTTCAAGTTCGAGTCCGGCCCGAGCGCTAAGCGCTGCGCCGGCGACAACAGCGACCAGTCGAGCTGACCGCCTCGCAGCATCACGAGATCGGTGTTGATGTCCGGCACCTCGCGCGCCACGATTGTCTTCGCCCGAGGCACGCCTCTGAAGTAGCGTGGATTGCTTCTAAATGTCAGTTCTTCGCCACGCTTCCATGTCGTGAGCGCGTACGGCCCGGTTCCGATCGGATGCTGATTGAAGGATGACGTGCGCAGCGGCCCCTTGCCTTCGAGGAGGTGCGCGGGCAGTATCTCCATCGGCGTTGCGCCGTACGTGAAAAGCGTCGCGACCGCCGGCGCCCACGCATGACGCAGATGGACCACCGCCGTAAATGTATCCGGCGTGTCGACCTCGGTGATGAGATCGTAGCCGTGAGTTGAGGGCACGTCATTTCGTTTGTCGACGATGGCCTGCGCCGTGAAGCGCACGTCGCGTGCCGTGAAAGGCGCGCCGTCCTGCCACACCACACCGCGCCGCAAGCGATAGACGATCGTCCGGCCGTCGGCGCTCACGCCCCCGTTGGCGACGGTCGGCACGGATGTCGCCAAATCCGGGATCAGCTTGCCTTTGTCATCCACATCGAGCAAGAGATCGAACATGAGGCGCGCGATTTGATGCTCGTCGTCGTTCTGCGCGAGGATAGGGTTGAGCGAGTGCGGATCTTCGGAGATGTTGAACGCGATCGTCTGGCCGCCGTGGCGCCCGCCGTTGTGCGCTCGCAGCGACGACGGCGCGCGGGCGCATCCTGCCGTCATCACGACAAGGATGAGCGCGGCGAAGATACGCCATGTTCTCACGGCGAGGGCGTTCGACCAGGGAAGGCCAGCTTCTTTGCGCGCGCGAACGGGCGGCCATGACGCCGCAAACGCGTGAGCCTAATGCGCTGCCGGAAACTCCCTGGCTTACGCGCACCGTCCTTGCGCTCAGTATCGCAAGCCTGCTGTCGGACGCGTGTTACGAATCCATCATCCCATTGCTGCCCGCGCTCGTCGCTTCGTTGGGCGGCGGTGCGCTTGCGCTCGGAGCCATCGAAGGCCTCGCGGACGCTCTCGCAGCCGGATTCAAATTGTGGGGCGGCCAGCTCGCCGACCGCACGAAATATCGGCGCCTGCTCGCCGGATCGGGATATCTCGGCGTCGGAATTTTCATGCCCGCCATCGCGCTTGCGCACTCGATCGTCGGGGTCGGCGCATTGCGCGCCGCAGCGTGGCTCGCGCGCGGATTCCGAAGCCCGATCCGAGATACGCTGCTCGTCGACGACACGAACCAACGCTTTGTGAATCGCGCCTTTGGCTTTCAACGTGGCCTCGACTCGGTCGGCGCGGTCATCGGACCCGCGGTCGCGATGATATTGCTGGCGAATCACGTGGCAATCGCAACAGCCATCGGATTTGGGATCATTCCTGGCGTGCTCGCGGGATCGATGTTTCTCTTCGTGCGCGAAAAACCGCGAACCGTGCCGCCGCGCGAGCCGTTGCACCTCGTGCTCGCAGGATTGCCGCAAAGATTCAAGCTCTATCTGCTCGGAGCCGGCGTCTTCGGTCTTGGAAACTTCTCAGCCACACTTCTCGTGCTCGCCGCCATCCGTGCGCTGACGCCCGCAGTGGGCGTCGGCCCGGCGCTCGTGTACTCGAGCGCGATGTACTTGGGCCACAACATCATCAATGCATCGCTCACGTATCCGCTCAGCGTGCTGAGCGAGCGGCTGGGAAGCGGACGCCTGCTCGTGCTCGCGTTCGCGCTCTACGTTTGCGTCTGCGGAGTATTGGCAGTCGGGTCGGCTTCCGTTGTCGCGATCGGCGTCTGTTTTGCGCTTGCCGCAGTCGCAATATCGATCGTCGAACCGATGGAAGGCACCTTCGCGACCGAGCTCTTACCCGCAGCAACCCGTGGGACGGGGTTTGGAGCGCTCGCCGCCGTGAACGGTATCGGCGATTTTGTGTCAAGCGCGGGGGTCGGAGCGCTCTGGCAGCTCGCAGGCCCGTTGGTCGCATTCGTCGCAGCAGGCCTCGTCTGCACCGTTGGAATCGTCCTCGTGGCGCCGGTCGCTTGGAAGCGCTCTGCCGCATGAATTAAACGTGAAAGCACGACGTGTTTGACGGAATGATGAACCGTCCGCAGCCGCCGAAACGTATAGCACTTGAAAGGAGACGCCCACATGTCCGATTCTCGCAACCCGATGCGCGCCGCGCTCGCCGCGACGGCGATCGTCGCCGCTGTACTGACCTTCGCGGTCACCGGTCGCACCGATCCAATGAGTCAGGCCACCGCCACCCCAGGGCCCACGGCCGCGCCGGTCGCCGTGAAAATAACCAACTTCGCGTTTTCACCGCAAAAGGTCGTCATTCCGGTCGGCGGGTCGGTGACATGGACCAACAACGACGACGTCGCTCACACGGCCACCGCAACCGACAGCAGCTTCGATTCCGGAAATTTGGCCAATGGCCAATCGTGGACCAAGACGTTTACCAAGGCCGGAAAATACTCGTACATCTGCACGTATCATCCTAATATGACCGGCACGATCATCGTACAGGCGCCGGCTTCGCCGTCTCCGTAGCGCGGCTTGTAGGAAGGCAAGCATCGCTTGCCCATCTGTGGGGCCGACCTTTATGGTTGGCCTCGCGTTTTTTATTTGCGCCACCGGCTTCTCGTACTAGGGTGAGCATCGCTCACCCAGTTATTGCTTGGCAGTAGTTTGCGTCACGCTGCGCGTGCTAGAACGACCACGCGCGCAACGTTTGCGTCAAGTGCCACGCTCCGCCGTTATCGCGCTGCCACCGCTCGGTATCGCCATGACCGCGCAGCGGCGCCGACCACACGGATCGCACAACCACCAAAAAATCGCCGTCGATCGACGCAGTCACGACGCCTAGCGGGAGCGGTTGCGCGCCGAACTCTGCTTGCCACACACGCTCGCCCGCCAGAGAGCGTATCGTTGCGGAACTCGCGAAGTTCTTGGCGCCCGAAATATTGGTGGCCAATGCCGGGAGCCGATCGCCCGTTGACGATTCAAGCTCGCGTACGGTTTTTTCTAGCATCGCCGGATCGCCGAGCGACTCCGTCGCCGACGTGCCTGAATCGCCGGCGGCCCGAACCCGGGTATATGCATTTAATCCCGCACCGTCCATCGCGAATAACGCCGTCGCATCGAGCCGGAATGCGGACAACGCGCCTTGGTCTGCCTGCGAGCGACCCGGTGTCGCGCCCCACACCAAATAAGTTCCCGACGACAACCGTGCGAAAAACATCTGCTCGCCATCGTACGAACCGCCGGTCGGATAGCTTACCGGACTTGATTCATCGCCAAGCGCGGCAATGCAGATCATCGACGTGCCGCGCCACGATTTAGTGAGTGCAACCCAGAGGCCCGATTGATCGGCACCGACCGCGCCGGGTGAGCCGTCCAAGGCGTATCGAACGTGCCAGTGCGAGCCGTCGCCTGAAGCCCAAAGGGTTGCAACGGTAGGGCCGGGGCGAGCGATGCTCGCCCTAGTACTTAGAACGCCCGCACTTAGAACGCCCGTACTTGGAACGCCCGCACTTGGAACGCCCGCACTTGAAGTACTCACCGGGGAGGCGCCCCAAAGAGTGCCGTCATCGGAGCGCGTGAGCACTGCGAATGGGAAAACGGGTGGTTGCGCTATCGTGAACACCGCGTTCGAATCGCCGCGATACACGCGTCCGAGATACGACGCGATCCATCCCGAGTTCGAACCTTGCCCTGCTGGATACACCCGCCACTGAAGCAACGCCGAATCGAGCGCGCCGGCGTCAGGCTGAAGCGGCGGCCATAAAGCGGCCTGACCGTCGTGAGCGGACGATGCAAGCGATGACAGCAGGCGCTTCGGGTCGCTATATCCCGGCGGCATACGCATTTGCAGGGTCACGAACCGGCCGCCGCGCCGCACGGTGAGCAGTAGGTTCTCCGGCCACGCGAGAAAGAGCCCGCCGTCGTCGAGCGCTCCCAAACCGTCGCCGACGGAGTACGCAGGATCGTCGGGCATCGGCGGATAGAAATACGAGACCAAGTCGTGCGTCGCCGCGACGACGCGCGTCAACCCGTGCGAGAACGCGAAGTATGCAGTGCCATCGCGATACGCGCCTTGATATACCGTGCTCGCAAGCGGATGAATGGCGACGAGCTGCCGTCCAAATGCATCGTCGAATCGCGGCGCGAGCGCGTCAGACGCACCGGCTCTATCCATCGTGGCAGATCCATTCGCGTGCGAATCGACCCACGCCAGATTCTCGCCCAGCAGTGCGAATCGTCCGCCCGGTGCTACGCCCGTCACCCGCAACCGTCGCGCGCCGATCTCGCGGGCCACGAAGCGGCCGTCGCTTTGACGATACACCGTCAATCGATCGGAGGTCTCGGGAGAAACCGCAGTCAGGTCGCCGCGCACCGATTGATCGGTCGAAAACCGGAATGTCGAGGGTGCGGGGACACGCGCTTGCGACACATTCACATCTACTAGATCGTCGCCGTCGCGGAACTCGATGGAGTCGGATCCCGTCCAGCGCACGCTTCGCACCACGCCATCGATGCTCAGCTGCGTGAGTCTGAGTCGCGGTACATCGAGCAAGAACGCTTGCGTAGGATCCATTCGTTGCGGATCGCCGAAGACGGCGCTCCCAGGAAACACCACGACGAAGACCGCGCGCGTTCCGCTCGCGTCGAACGCTGCGTCTCCCACGATCGCACCGGGCGCGAGGCCGAGCGGCAGCGCATATAGATGAAGATAGGCGCCGCCCGCAAGCCGGAGCGTCGTCTGCGGCGAAAGCACTGCCGCCCAGGCTGCGCCGCTGCCGGCAAGTGTAAGAGTAGTTGCGACGAGCGCAACGCAAACCGCCCGTAGTTGGCCGCTGCCGGGATTCATACGTGCGCCTACGACTGCCGTCCGGCGAGGCCCTTTGCGCGCCTGCGCGGAATCGCAGTCGTCATGCGCGTTACGCAGTTGTGGCGCTATCCGGTCAAATCCATGCGCGGCGAACTACTCTTGTCCACACGTTTCGAGCGCGGCGGCATTCCGTTCGACCGCCGCTATGCGCTTCTCGACGAAACCCCGCAATCGGCCCATCGCGGCAAAGCCACTACCGCAACCCAATTTCCGGCTATGCTCGGATACGGAGCTCGCGTCACTGACGACTCGGTCGTCGTTCGCCTGCCGGACGGCGCTGTGACCGGCATCACCGAGGCGGCGGTTGCGGAGCGCCTCTCACAGGACACCGGTCTTCGCTTGGCGCTGATCGACGCACCGGACGGCACTAACCACGACGAAGCCGATGTCCTGGTCATCAACGAAGCCTCGGTCCGCCAACTCGCGCTCGAGTGGGGACAGCCCGTCGACGCGCGCCGGTTCAGGCCGAACGTCGTCGTCGGTGGCGGCAGCGCGTTTGAGGAAGAAGCGTGGGTCGGACGCAAGCTCCGTGTGGGCAGCACCGTGCTGGACGTCGCATCGTCGTGCGTCCGCTGCTCGATAACAAACGTGGATCCCGAAACGCTTGCCTCCGATCCCTCGTTTCTAAAGATGATAGCGCAGTTGCACCGCGCATGTTTTGGTGTGTACTGCGCGGTCTCCGAGCCGGGATATGCCGGCGTCGGCGACGAGTGCGCGCTGTTGCCCGCAGGGGCATAACTGCCGCACGGAAAGACGTGATATGATAGGTAACTTCGAACGAGTATCATTCAGGAGAACGATCACCGCGCTCGCCGCGACCTGCGCGATGTTGGCGCCATTTTCGGCCGGAGCACAAGACCTGCCGTTCAAGCCGCCCAAGGGATGGGTCGAGGTAGCTGTGCCCAAGGGCCTCATCGGGAAATGGGTCCAGCCGGGCACCGACACCTTTCATCAGAACCTGAGCGTGTACGCGCATACGTATAGCGGAACGCTCGCGCAATACTACGCCATCGACATCAAATCTCTGAAATCGCACTATCCAGGCGGCGATCTCGCGGTCAGCCAAGATACGACCGTGTGCGGATATCACGCAGCGAAATACATCTCGTACGGGCTTGACACGTCGGCAGGGGCGCTGATCATCGAGCAGATGATAACGGTGAACAATTCGGTCGCGTACGTCGTCACCTACGTCCGTCTGGCGAGTGAGGCCTCGGACCCGGCCGCCCGCCAATCGATGACGACGATGTGCGGGATCTAGATTGAGGTTCACGGTGAGCATGCATGTCCGATCGGTCTTGGGGATTTGCGCCGCTGCAGCCCTCGCGTCGGCAAGCGCCGCGGCCGCTGCTGCGGACCCCACACCGGTGCCCGTTCAGTCGGCCCCCGCGAGTCCATACAGTCACGTTCCCATCCCCGGCAATCGGGTCACGTTCGACGGCACGGTCGGCGGACAGAAAACCGCGTGGGCGTACTACAGTAAATTTTGGCTCGAGCACTACATCTCAGTCACAGTCGATGCGTCCGAGTTCGCTATCCAAGGCGGCCAACTCGACGACGAATTGGGTCGCATCTCAAATCACGTCATCACCTTTCCCAACGGTACGCACGCGACCGTGGATTCCATCCAGCCTTTCAAGTACAGAGACAGACTCGATCTTGAAGTGAGAGTCACCGTGTCCGACGGTTCGCTTCGCGGCAAAGACGTGTGGACCACGGCCGCAGAGCTGGTCGATGGCGCCGGGCTCCCATACGTGAAGATCTAAAGCGCTGAAATCAAGCTCGCCGTCCTGTGCGCCAGCGCCATGATTGTGAGCATGGGATTCACCCCCGACGACAACGGAAAGACCGACGCGTCTGCCACGAACAACCCGCGCGCGCCATGGACGGCGCCGCTTGCGTTCACCACGCCGCGTGCCGGGTCGGCATGCATCCGGCACGTCCCCATTTGATGCGCGGAGAACACGCCGAGCCGATTTGGCCCGGCGCCGCGGCGCGCGATCGCATCTCCGAACGCGCGACGCCCGGCGGAGTCGGCGTGTTCGATCGAGAGTTCGAGCGGATCCGTGTGCAACGTCGTCACTTTCGTCGCGCCCGCCGCGAAGAGAATGTCGGTGACACCGGCCAGCGCGCGAAGCATGTGGCCGGCGTCGTACGGCGACAGGCTATACGTCACATCGTCGCGGCCGTCGAGCGAGACCGAGCCTTCGCCGCGATCGCGTGTCAATGCGATCAGGGCGGCGTCGAAGCGCGAGTCACGCATCAACGCAGAATGTGCCGCTCTTCCTCGCCACGGTAGAGCGAGTCCCATGAGTCCCGGATGCGCGGGCGCGGCCTCGATCATCGCGCCGTAGCCGTCGTCGAGATCGGCGAACGCGTCGGAATAGGCGGACTGCATCGGCCCGTTCCAACACTGCACCGGATGTTCGAACTGCCCGAACGCGGCGGTGGTCGGGTGCAGGTACAGATGCCGGCCCAGATGTGCGGACGACACACCGCTGCGGGCTAAGATGCCCGGAGTCCGCAAGCTGCCGGCCGCCACAACGACGATAGGGGCGTTGACGCGCAACGATTTGCAAAGCATCCGGCCGCCGGCCTCTGACTCATAGGAGATGATCGCCTCCACACCGCGCGTCATCCCGTCGCCCACGAGCACGCGCTCGACCTGCGCGCCGGCGACGACCTTGGCGTTTGCCGCGACCGCATCGAGCAGATACGTTGCGGCGACGGAACGCTTGTAGCCATATGCGCAGCCGAAGCCGCAATAGCCGCAACCTTCGCCGCATCCGGAACGGTTGCACGGCACGACCCCGGCGCGCAGATCCGCAGCTCGGCACCCTCGCAGCAGCACCGCGTTGTTCTCGTTGTGCGATGCCGCCGGCTCCACGCGCAGCCTCGCCGATACGGCGTCGTAGTGCGCGGCCAGCCCGAGATCGAAGTCCACACCGCCGCTAGCCAAACTCCACTGTTGCGCGATCATCTCGGGCAGCCGCAGACTGGTGCACCAGTTGATGACGGTGCCGCCGCCCACGCATGCACCCGCCAAGACGGCGACACTAAGGTCTTCCGACGAGCAGAGCGCCGCCTCCAAGTAGAAGCGGCCGAACGCGTTGGCCTCAAGCTGATCGAATTGCGCCGGATCCGATGACGGCCCCGCCTCGAGCACGACGACGCGCCTGCCGGCTTGCGCCAAAACGGCGGCCGCAACGCCGCCTCCCGCACCGGAACCGACGACGACGACGTCCGCATCGATGACGCCGGATTCTACGGCGAAGAGCGGCAACGCCGTGGGTGCAGGCCGCCGGTCCGATCGCGGGCCGGCGTAGCCGATCTGCGGCCACATCGGATTGCGATTGTTTTCGTCGGGCGCGCCGTACGCCATAAAACCGGCCAATCGCTTAAAAGCCTGGAATCCCGTGCGCAGCGGCGCGATCGGGTTGTCGGACATCGCCAGCAGCAGTCGTTCGCGCTGGTCCTGCGTCAACGCGGCAAACCGTGCCGGCCTTCCGATAAGCAACAGCGAGAGCCACGGGCCGTCGAGCAGCCTCAGCAACGCGCGCAGTTTGGCGAGGCGATGCGGCGCGAGAAGCAGGAGCGCTCGTTCGACGGCGGCTGCGGCTGTCGCGAAATCTGAGTCTTCGGGCGCAAATGTGCTCTGCAGCGTCACGAGCACGCTGCACTCGGACTGAGAGAGCGAAGGGCCGGCCATGGCGGTTCGTGCGGGCAAGCCTCGACGGCTTCCTGCGATGGATCGCGGGCAACGTCGCGGTCCGGCTCAGGAAAAGGGGAGGCGCATGCCGTAGCGACCCAAAGACATGACCAACATCGCCGATTTTCTCATCGCGCGCCCTCATCTCCAACGGCGGCTGTTCTTTCTCGCACGGCGCTTCGTGCCCGGTGAGACGATCGAGAGCGCGGTCGGCGCGGTCCGCTCGCTCAACGCCGACAAGCTCTCCGCCACGCTCGATTTTCTTGGTGAAGACGTCTTCAACGAGGCCGACGCCGCGCACACCACCGAGACCTACATCAACATGATCGACGCCATCGGTCACGCCGGCGTCGACTCCAACGTCTCTGTCAAGCTTAGCGCGATCGGGCAAGCGATGAGTGAGGATCTCGCCGTCGCAAATCTCAATCGAATCATCGAGCGCGCCAGACCTTCGAACATGTTCGTCCGTCTCGACATGGAGGGCTCGAAAACGGTCGATTCCACGTATCGCATCATGGAGCGCGCCCGTGCGGACTACGAGCACGTCGGCCCCGTCGTGCAGGCTTATCTTCGCCGAGCTTCAGGCGACGTCGATCGCCTGATCAGCGCGGGCGTGCGGGTGCGCCTTTGCAAAGGCGCGTACGGAGAGCCGGAGGACGTGGCGATTCAGGAGATGCCGCTCATCCGCCGCAACTACGCGCAGCTTGCCGAAAAGCTGCTCGGACAGGGCACGTACCCGGGCATCGCCACGCACGACGACTATCTCATTGACGCCGTCCGCGCGTTCGTCGAGCGCGAGAACATCCCGTCGGACCGGTTCGAATATCAGATGCTCTACGGCATCCGCCCGGAAAAACAGAAGGCGATCGTCGCCGGCGGCTATCGGATGCGCGTATACGTGCCGTTCGGCACGCACTGGGCGGGCTATTTCGCGCGTAGGCTCGGCGAGCGCAAAGAGAACGTCTATTTCGTCTTGCGGAGCTTGTTCAGCCGTTGACGGTCGGCTTTCACTTCGGATCCGTCTACGTGCGCGGGCAGTCGATGCCCGACGTTTTGCGTGCGCTGGCCGAATTCATGGATGAATCGGACCACGAACGGCTCGACGAGCGCGGGCTCGAACCCACTCCGGATGAGGTCACGAGCGAGAAGATCGTCCGCAGTTTCGCGGTGCTTCCGGCACACGGCGAATGGATCGCGGTGCTTGAAGACGGCCACTCGTTCGACGACGGCGGCGTGGCCGAGGGACTGAGCGACCTATTACAGACCGAAACGCTGCACCTGGCGTATAGCGATAGCGAGGCGCATTGGCACTACGAGTTGTTTTTGGACGGTCACGCGCTCGAATCCGGCGGCGCGGACGACCTCGACTACGACGTCACGGCTTTGGACTTCGTCGATCAGTACGAACTGCCGCACTTCGGAGTCTACTACGAAGAGGTGGCCGCCGCCGCCGGTCCCGACGCGCCCGCGCTCGCGGGTTCATTGGAAGTGATCGGCGATATCCGTCCGACCGTACCGATCGGAACCGAGATACGGACGTTCGCCCGCCCGCCGATAGCGCTACCCGCGTATTGAAGGCCCGGCGTGCGCCGGGGTACCTCGCGCCCGCAACCAGTACACGGGTACGGCGAGCGCGATGATTCCAAGCCCGATCAGCGAGCGCAATGGAGCCGCGATGATCACCTCCGCGAGCAGCCACACCGTCGTCGCCACGAAAAGGGCGGGGACCACCGGATAGCCGCTCACCCGATATGGCCGGTCAGCGTCGGGCTCCTTGCGGCGCAAGACGAACACCGACAACCCGGTCAATCCGTAGAAGACCCAGCCGGTGAAGATCTCAAAATCGCTGAGCGAGTCGAACGAACCTAAAAGGACGAGCACCGCCGCCAAGATTCCAAGGGCCAATACCGAGCGGACCGGTACGCGGCCGCCCTCCGACACGCGCGCAAGCCACGGCAGAAAAAAACCATCGCCGGAATAGGCGTAGACGATTCGCGCGATGGTCATGACGGAAACGTGCAGTGTCGCGATGACGGAAACGACTAGGAGCGCCGCCGCGATGCCCCGCGCAGCCGGACCGAAGAGCGTTCCGACCACCTCGATGCCCACCGACGACGCCGGCGACAGACCGGCGATCGAAGCTGATGAGAGGATGTAGAAGTACGCGACGTTTGCCGCCGCATACAAGAAAATGACGATCATCATGCTCGCGATCAGCGCGACGGGTATCGCCCGCCCGGGATTTTTCACTTCTCCCGCGACATAGGTGAGCGCCGCCCAACCGTTATAGGCGTACAGCGCTCCGACCATCGCGGCGGCAAAGCCGGTCGCACCGCCGCGCGCCGACGCGGCGATGCCCGCACACGAACCGCCGAATCCGCTCGCCGCGAAATGGTGCCAATCGCCGTGCCCCAAGGCAAACGCGGCGACGGTGAGACCGCCAACCATCAGCACTTTCAAGATGGTGAGGAGCGTGGCGATCGTGCCGTTCACGTGCACCGGCGCGCAGTTGATGAGGGCGACCACGGCGAGAATGGCGATACCCGTACATTGGGTGCCGGTCACGGCGATCTGCCAGTGCATGAGCGGAATGTGGATCGCAAACGTATCGAGCGCTCCACCGGTCAACAGGTTGATGAAGATCGCGGCGCCCGCGGCGAGCGCCGCGCACGTGGCAGGACCATACAAGAAGAAGATGGTCCAGCCGTACGCGAACGCCAGCGGTTGGCCGAATGCGCGGCGCAGGAAGGCATACGGACCGCCCGAGTGCGGTGTCAACGCGCCAAGTTCGGCAAACGTCAGAGCGCCGCACAACGCGAGAATCCCGGCGGCCACCCAGGCGACGACGACGAGATCCGGCGATCCGACATTGCACGTCATGGCGCGCGCTTTGAGGAAGATACCCTGGCCGATGATGTTGCAGATGATGAGCGACGCCGCAGCGGTGATTCCCAGCGCTCGGATGAGTTCAGGGCGACTGGAACTTGCGGCCGGCATCGGTCAGTGAAAGGCGGGAAGGTGGGGTTTCAGCACCATCAAGCAGACCGCAACGACGGGTGCCAGCAGCGCGATCATTCCCCAAACATTCCAGTTCGCGGATAATCTCTTGTAGCGCGCCTCGTCAAGTGCGCCCGTCTTCACGGCCTCCGACGCGGCCACTTCCATCGCGCGCTGCGCGCGCGCGATCGGCCCGAACGCGATTCCAGAGATGATGAACAAGATTATCGACCACAGTATCCAGCCCGTGGCCAGAATCGGGATGTGTTCTGCGATTGCGGTCGCAATGCCGCCGGCCAACAGCACGATCACCGACGGGATCGTGAACCAGCGATCGGCCACAATGATCGAGCGCAGCGTGTGCGCCATGATGCGCGGATCGCGGGTTCGATCGGCGGCATCTTTCCAAAACACCCCAAGCGAAATATTTCCGAGGAACACGATAACCGCGGCGACGTGGATGAGCTTGAACCAGAGATACATCGGGGCGTCGTTCCGCTTGGAGAGCACTCGGTTCCTTTCAGCAGACAGGGGAACGCTTTGCGGCAACGCCAACACTCGTTCGATGCAATCGAGCGTTCCGCAAGAGACGCACCGGTTGGCGCCGATGCGCGGCCTGCATCTCAACCGGGTGGAAAGTCTGACCGACGGCGTGTTCGCCATCGCCATGACGATCCTCGTCTTCGACTTGAAGAGCACAGCATCCGGCCATGGCGATTCGGGCGCGCTGCTCGCCTATCTCGGCTCGATCACCGGCAACTTCATCATCTATGTCATCGGCTTTTTTCTGCTCGGATTGTTCTGGTTCTACTATCACAAGCAATTGCATCGCATCGTACGCACCGACGACGGGCTCGTCTGGCTCAACCTGTGTTTCCTGTTCACGGTGACCCTCGTGCCGTATACGGCGTACGTCTACGGCGCCTACTATGGCGCGCGGCTTGCTAGCCTGATCTATTGCGCCAAATATCTTCGCAGTCGGTCTCTTCCAACTGTGGCATTGGCTGCACGCCGCGAATAAGGACATGCTGGATTTGCGGGTGACGCCCCTCATGCGCGCCGAAACGACGGCGCGTTCTTTTGTCGTGTTGGGCTGTTACGCATTAGCCTTTGCCATCGCGCTCGTGAACCAGTACGTCTTTTTTGTGGCGTTCTGGTTCATCCCGATCGCATTGATCGTGACCTCGCGCGTGATGCGGCGGAGGTATGCCGGCGCAGCACCGCCGCTGAGCTCACGCGTTTTACCGCGTTGTCGGCGTGCACCAAAACGCCGACTGCAACAGGCCGGAAGTGCCGCTGCTAGTCGTCTGAACACCGATGGCCCACACGTCCTTTGGAGAGATGTCCACGACGGCGCGATATATGCCGGTTCCCATCTCTTCGGGTCGTTGGACAGCATTCCAGGATATGCCATTCCAATGCAAACCCAGAGGGCCACGTAAAGCGGCACCGCTGACGACATATCCAACTGCCCAGATATCCTTTGTACTGGAACCACTTACAGCGGTAAGATAATTGTCTTGATGTCTTGCGCCGACGCTGGGACTAGGAACGTAGGACCAAATAGATCCATTCCAGTGCGCTGTGTATGTGAGTGATATTTGGCCGTTCGGGTTGTTTGCGGGAATGGAATAGGACCCCACAACCCAAGCGTTGGATGGAGATTTCGCGTAAATACCCGCTAGATCCGGGTCGTGATAAAGATGCGGATTGGGCTGAGCGGGATTGGGCACGATAGACCATTTATTTCCGTCGAAATGTTCGATAAATACGTGAGAACGATTGTGAAAGATATAGAAACCAAGAAGCCAAACGTCCGATCCGGACGTGCCGCTGACATCGTAGATCATGAGCTCGTCCAACCCGTTCGGGCCTTTCGGCGGAAGTATCTTCACTGAGTTCCAGGTAGTGCCGTTCCACCGGTCGACAAACGACCCGATAGTATCACTCGGAGTGTAACCCCATCCGATCGCCCAAACATCATTAGCCGAGAACGCTCGAACGTGCGTCGCAAATGCCGGCTCAATCAAACTCGGGTCCAATGGTAGAAAATCTTGAGTCCAGCTAGATCCATCAAAATGTAATGCGTAAGGCCCGGTCGAGAAACGATGACTTCCCCACCCAACTGCCCAAATGTTGTTGTCGGCGGTGGCCGATATCGACTCCTCAAACCCAAGATAATCGAAACCGGGAACAGGTAAAATTGACCATCGGACGCCGTCCCAATGCCCAAAGCCGGGAGAGAGCGCATCCCCGGCGGCCCAAACATCGTTTGGACCGATGGCGGTAACTGAACCGATAGTTTCTCCGTCTTTAGGAATATGACCGGGCCACATCGGGAACGACGCCCAAGAACAAACGTTGGACGCCATGCTGGGACCCGTCGGCCACAAGAATAAGACCGCAAGCACTCCAACTAACGTATGCGCAATACGCATTGGCAAACTCCTTAGCGGGCCGCAATTGAAATGAGGAATTGCGAGTTCGAGCGACCGTTCGCGCATTTCAATCACTTTACTGCACTCGAACACGTGCACGATCACCTTTTTGCATCTTGGCATGAGGACCGCGCCGAGAATCAAAACACCCGGGTGTGAAGATAGCAATCTTTGGTGCGGGCGTTCAAGGGACGCTCTACGGCGTTCGTCTCGCGCGCGCAGGTCATGACGTCACGCTGATCGCCAGGGGAAAGCGGGCGGTCGAGCTGAGCAGCCAGGGAGCCGTCGTCGAAGAGGCGCTCTCCGGTCGAACCGATACCATGAAACTCCCTATCGTTGAAGCGCTGACGCCGAACGTGGCGGCCGATCTTTGTTTTATCACCGTCCGCCGCGAGCAGTTGATGGACGTGCTCCCCGCGTGCGCGGCTGCGCACGAAATCAAGCGGTTCGTCTTCATGGTCAATCACGCAAACGGCTCGGACGCTTTCTTCACCGCAATCGGACGCGACCGAGTGGTGCTCGGGTTTCCAGGGGCGGCCGGTGGCATCGAAAATGGCGTGGACTATTATGTCGAGGTCGCGGAGCAAGCCACGGCGATAGAGGCCATTGCGCCCGACGTCGCAGCCGTTCTCAAGGGCGCCGGCTTTCGGGTCGAGCTCGTCGGCGACATGGACTCTTGGTTGAAGCGCCACGCAGTGTTCGTGACCGCGATCTGCGGTGGGATCTACACGGCGGGGGGCGACGCGCATCGCCTTTCCACCGATCCCGCTCTCGTGCGTGAAATCATCTTGGCGGTTCGCGAAGGCTGGAGCGCACTCGACGCGCACGGCGCCGCCCCGGCGCCATTGCCTTTGCGCGTGATTTTCTGTTGGATGCCGCTGCCGTTTGCGGTCAAGTACTGGTGCCGGCTTTTTGGCTCAGAACGCGGCGAACACTATTTCGCCCGGCACGCGCGACATGCCGCGCTCGAGATGCGCGCGCTCGCGGCCGACGTCCGCGCACTTAGCGGAGATTTCGCGATGCCGCACTTGCGGGTCTTATACGCCGCCATCGACCGGGCCGCGACGTGAGCGCGAGCCGATATCAAGCACCCTTTTCCGCGCCGATATACCGGATCCACTTCAAGAAGAGCGCCGGCTTCGTGGACAAGCTGTTCGGGTCGCCGTAGACCGCGTAGAACTCGTTCTTCGAGGTCAAGATGTGAAACGCCACGCTTATGTTAGCCGCGTTGAGCGGCGTGAAATCCGGCGGCGCGAATGAAACGGGAAGATTTGGCCCGATAAGCCGGCGCGCTCCTAGATCGAACGACGCATTGCGGCTTATCTGCCAGTCGAGACTCGCGCGTTCGAGCCACTGACGTCCGGATTGTTCGCCCGGATACGACGTCGCATATTGATTCTCGTCGGACTCGAGCGTGATGTGCAGGTCGCGTGCCATCGGTTGCGTGGTGACATACGTCCAGCTATCGAGTCTTCCATGATAGTAGGCGCCGGAAAGATTCTGCACGTAGGTCGGCGTCGTCGTGTTGGACTTGTAACCCAAGAACTCGCCGTTCGTGTTGAACGGCAGTAGTTGATTGGAGGTGGTCAGGATATTCGCCGAGCCCATGAACACGTTGAGGCGAATCTGATCGCGGAAGTCAACCGTGAACGTCTGGCTTGCGTTGACCTGCGCAAGTTCGCCCGTGTGAGTGCGGAAGTTCGTGGAATACCAGTTGAACGAGGCGTCGCGGATCGGGGCTGATGGGGAGAAATTCCAATTCCGCGTGACGCTGCTCTCGAGGCCCGCGGTATCCGATTGTGCGACAAAGCCATCCGCGGGCAAATATTGCGCGCCGACCGCTTGGTACGACAAGACTGCGGTTGTGAGAGGGCTTGCGTATCCGGTCCCGATCTCAAAGTAGTTGGCCAAGCTCGGATCGGTCACGTCGGTGCCGCGATCCTGGCCATTGTTGGCATAGAGGAACAGGTCCGATCTCTTGCTCACGTAGCCGGTGGTGAACGTGTCGACGCGATCGTGAAAACCCGGCGCGTCCACTCCGACTTGCTGAAAGTCCGCGCCATACGTAGACGAAGGTCCCCGCACGAAGTAATTGAGCGCGCTCGCCTGATCATTCCGCTCGAAACCCGAGGTATCGTACGAGCCGAAGGAAATCGGGCCTTGCGTTCCCTCCACCGCGTAACCGTCGCGAAATGTCGGGATTATCGGCGTGTACAGGCTGGTCGGACAGTTGATGCAGCCGATGGCAACATTGTAATACTGTGTGAGTTGCGTGAAAAAAGGCCGCACTTCGGCGAATTGGCGTTGGAACGCGTTCGGGGCGATCGTCTGCTGATCCACTTCGACGTTGGAATAGTCGGGGTGGAGGGTCGACACGAACGATGCGGTTGGCGTGACCGGAAGCGATAGGTCCGCGCCCACGCGTGATGTGCTGCCACCTTGTTTGGGCGTCGTCATCTCGCTAAGTCCGTAGAGTTGGAGGCGCGGTCTCGGCGTCGCCGGCGCCATCGCAGACTTCACGCGCTTCGCCACATCCAGCATCGTGCCGGCGTACGACGGATCGCCGATGCTGCGCTGACCGGGCAGGTACGACCACAGCGCCGTGCTGCCGGTCGAGACTGCGGTCCGCGTGAATTCGGCCCTCCACTGGGTGGAACCGCCCGTGCGCATCAAGTTGAACGGGATTCGCATGGTCACGGAATAGCCGGTCGGCGTGATTTTCGCCGCGGCAGTCCATTGCGGCGAGTACGCGGTGTTTTCGCTCGACGTCTGGTAGCGAGCGCCGCGCGGATTCGCGCTGAAGGTATAGACGAAGCCGCCAGTGCCTTGGGGGAATAGGTAGACCGTGACGTTGTCGTCGTTGTCGACGCCCGGTCCATTTGTCTCCTGAGCAGCGGTGAGGCTTTCCTGTTGCGTGACGACGAATCCGATGTCGAGCGCGCCGTCGTCCTGCGCCGCGTAGATAGAGGTCGGCTCGGTCGCGGCACGACGATACGAGAAGTCGTAGTCGAGCGAAAGCTTTGCGGCCGTGGACCAACTCGCATCGATGTCGCCCCGCATCGCCGGCGCTTGTTCGACCAGCGGAAGCGTGAAACGGGGCAAGCCGTCTGCTAGTGCGGCGCACGGCATTGCGAGCGCGATCACAATGGCGGTCATCGAAACTAACGAATTAGTTTTCATGCGCCGTAGATTGCCGCGCTTCGCCATGCGTCTCCTCCCGCCGGCCCGGACTGGCGCAGTTAGTGAAGCGATCGTACGGAATATGTCTCGAATCAATAAATGAATTTTGAGTTCGAATTGTCGATCATTAAGAGTTAATTCAATATCCTCGGACGCTAGCCGGACGGTCCCATGATAGCGTTGACTCAGGAGTCAGCCGGCGGATCCACGCGTTCGCGCAATGGAATCGAAGGCAAGCTCCATCCACCAACTAAGAAAGGTAAGGCAGCTCATGTCAATTCGGATTAAGAGTTTGGGATTCGTCGGCTCTGCTTTGTTGGCCGTCGGCGCCACCATGGCGATGCAGGCGTCACCGACTCTTGCAGCCCAACCGGCCGTCTACGCTCGGCCCACGATCATCAACGCGGGTCCCGCTCGCGTCATGCCGGACTCGCAAGTCCCGTGCGGCGTACAATTCACGTTCACGTTGAACCCGAATCAAACAGCGCAATTCTTCACATTTGGCTGGGATCCGGCCAATTTCATACAGTGGACCGTTATGAACGATACCAACAATTCGAGCGGTCCTATCGTGTCCCTCACAAACGTCGCCACGCAGCGCACATCCTCGACCGCTGTGACCTATTGGCTGACGGTCCAAAACCTGACGGCGTCAAGCCAGAACATCGAAGGACGATTCTGCACGATGCATCGCTAAACGACCAACACTGCAAGGCCGACCCTGTAGGAGGGCAAGCATCGCTTGCCCATCTGTGGGGCCGACCTTTATGCGGGGTCGGCTACCTGGCGGCCACCCTTCCAAGCGTCATGGACCATCCGGTTTCGCGGTGCTTCTGCGGCGGCTCATGGGTTCGGATGATTCGACCATGCTTCGTTTCTGTTCGGGTCGAACTTCACGCGACCTCCGCCGAGCATTTTGACGAGGATCTTTGCGAGAAGGTCGTCGTAGTCGGTCGCCGGGCTCAAATCAAACGAGAAATCAAAGCTTGGACTGGCGGGGTTGGCTGCTGCGATGTTCTTGGGCGGTCCGACGTGGATGCCGCCGCCGCTGATCACGTGATCCGTGTCCGTGATTATCGCCGTGCGAACGGCGTTGAATACATTGTAAGCTCGCGCCATGTATGCGCTTGGATGCCGGCGGCGGAAGCCGTCGCTTTGCCATCATCGCGCGATCGCTTCGCAAGCTGATAGCCGACTTCGGCGACGCCGAGTACGACACCGGCGACGATCAATCCAAGAAGCCGTGAATCGATGCCGTTGAACATACGGTCTTCCTCGCGAATTCGATTCCAATGTCGCACGTGTTCGCGAACATTCTGTTCGTTTCGTGGCAGAGGAAAGCGGGTCGCATAAAGTCTCCGTGGACGAGTCGGTCCACGGCCGGACGTTTGCCGTCTGCGATTCGTACGCCGGCGGCACGGCGGCGTGTTAGCGTGTCGTGGAGAGTGAGGCACCGCTTTGGGCGGACCACATGCCGAAGCTGGTGGCGCGCTCCTCCAATTGCATATCGAGAAGGGAGAATTATCTCATGTCACATCAAATCAAGCGGGTCGGTCTCTTCGGCAGCGCTCTGCTGGCCGTCGGCGCCGCCATTGCGATGCAAACGGCACCGTCATTGTCGGCGCCGATCAGCAACAATCCACGACCGTTGACCATCAACGCCGGACCCGTTCGTCCTCAGCCCGACGCCCAAGTTCCATGCGGCGTGCAATTCACGTTCACGCTGAACCCGAATCAGACGGCGCAGTTCTTCACGTTCGGCTGGAATCCGGCTGATACGACGGTGTGGACGGTCATGAACGACACTATCAATTCCAGCAATCCGGCCGTTTCGCTCACAAACGTCGCCACGCAACGCACATCCTCGACAGCCGTGACCTATTGGCTCACGGTCCAGAATCTCACGTCAAGCAGCCAGAATATTGAGGGGCGCTTCTGCACACTACATCGCTAAATGAGCGAGCAGTGGCTTATGATGGCAAAGGGGCGGCGCAGATCGGGCCGTCCCTTCGCGATCGCGTCACGCACGTACGTCGTCGGGCTCGGCGATAAAATCCTTATGCGTAATGGTGAGATAAATCACGAGGCTTGCTATCACGAGTAGGAAGATGGCACTTGTGGCAGTGGTTCCGAGTCCGATGCCGCCATCCTGGGGTGTCTGCGATAGGAGGTCGCCCATCGACGCCCCGAGCGGGCGAGTCAGGACGTATGCGATCCAAAACGCGAGAACGCCGTCTATCTTGAAGACGTAGTAGCCAAGCGCTGTTATGGCGATAAGCGCGGCGAACACGAGCGCCGACGCTCCGTAGCCGAGGCCTGAAGCCTCCCCGAGAAGATCGCCTGCCGACGTTCCGAGGGCGAATGTGAAGAGGATCGCAGCCCAGTAGAATAGCTCCCGCTTCGTCGTGCGGATGGAATGCACCGACAGATTTTGTTCGCTTTGCCACCATGTGAAGAACACGATCGCGAGCGCAATACTGAAGGCAATCGTTGTCGTCTGCAAGCTGATGCCCAAATTGTCTACCAAGTTGTCGGAGATCAGCGTTCCGACGACGCTCACCAACACCACGACCGTCCAATAGACGGCCGGGATGTACCGGTTTCGAGTGAGTTGGATGACGAGGGCGATGAGAAAGAGCGCGCTCATGACCAGCGACGTCTTACCGAGGCCGAAACCCATCCGATCGTTCAAGAAATCGGCGACAGTCTCGCCGACGGTTGTGGACAATATCTTGATCACCCAGAAGATCAGCGCGATCTGCGGGACCTTATTAAAAATCAACAGCGCCCTCTCGGGCGCCGATGATTGAAGAGGTATCGTCGTCATCATTTGTTATTTCGCTGACGTCGACGCGTTCTCCACCTGAGGCACATTCATGCACGGTTCATCTGTAGCGACAATTATACGTGTTGATCGACGTAAATCGGATTTCCGTCCGGATCTTCAAGTATAAAAAATGCGAGCGCGTCGTCGTCAAATAATGCCGTGGCGTCTGTCTTGAATGGTGGCAGCCCCAACGCCTTCACGGTAACTGCGGTCGGCGCAGGTTCCGCAGTAATCACGGTCGCGGATTCAAGACAGAATTCGTTCCCGGTTAACGTCACTGTGCCGTAATCGATAAGCTATCTTGGCTCTAGCACGCAAACCCGAGCGGAGTCCAGCTGCGCGATGGAGTCAGCGGGGCTTTGGCCCCAGCCTGGTCACTTCACCGCGCGAACGCTGCGTGGTATGATTCTGCTAACGTCGACGCAGAATATGCGTCGGCTGGCAGCGTCTTTTTATGAGGGAAGGCAAAAACATGAAATCGATCCATGGTTTGGTATTGCGCGTTGCCGCGCTTGTCGTCGGGTCCGCAATCGTAGGCGCGAGCATCGCTTCCAATCCAGCTACGGCTCAAGACGTCAATTCAATGCTCAAGGCGCTCAGCATCACGACGTGCTCGACGTCGGGTGCTTGCAAGCAGTTCAAGAACACCGGTTCGGGTGCCGGCGTCAAGGGTGTCGCAGGCAGCGGGAATGGCGTCATCGCCCAGTCGACGGGCGGAAGCGCCACCCTCTCGACCTCGACGAATGGCGATGGCGTTCAAGCCTACTCAAGCAACCATAACGGAATGGATTCCGGCACCGACAACAATAGCACGACACATCCTGGCCGCTCGGGCGTCTATGGCCATGATGATTCGACGGACGGAGGCGCCATTAATGCAGGCGTCTTCGGTCTCTCATCCTTCGGCACCGGCGTCTACGGTTTCTCATCCAACGGCACGGGGGGCGCCTTCGAGAACGACAGCGACGGCAGTTACACGCTCTTTGCACGGGCCGAATCGACCGATGGATTTCCATTCGGTGCGTACAGTCCGAATGGTGATTTCTATATCGATAATGTGGGCAACGCGGTCGCGAGCGGCGCGATGTACGCGACCGCGTTCATCGTCAATAGCGATGTGGTCACCCAAGACGGGCGACATGTCATGTCCTACGCCTCGCGATCGGCTGACGCTGAAATGTCCGACGTCGGCACGGGCAGCATCACGGATGGACACGGGATCGTCCAACTCGATCCGGCATTCGCACGGACGTTAGACATGCGGTCCGGCTACCATGTATTCTTGACGCCGATGGGCGACAGCAAGGGGCTTTATATCGCTTCGAAGTCGCCGGCTAGCTTCGAAGTGCGCGAGTCGCAAGGCGGCCAGTCGACGCTTTCGTTTGACTACCGAATCATCGGGCGAGCGGCGGGGGTCAAATCGGGCCGACTCCCGGCCGTCAGACTCTCGGCGCCTGGAATCCTTCGCCAGCACGCGCCAGGCCACGTTCCAACTCGCTAGCGACAACGACATCACAACGCAACGATCGCCGCACCTCGCGGCGGTCGTTTGCTTGCGTACGCGCGCCCTTGCAATTCTTGCCTCGCACGGCGTCAGATTAAGTCCGAGAACGGACATCTTGCCCCAGCGAGGTCAAGATAGACAGTGTCCACGTACACAATTCATTTAACTGCGCCCTGGCCCAACCGCGCGTGAGCCAGACACGCCGGACACATTTCGTTCTCCCAAATATACGGGGCATCACTATACCGCGTGACAAATTCGCCCGGCCAACTGCCTAAAGTGGGCGAAAAGCGCGGCATCGGGTACGTTGAGTTGGGTCTGCAGAACTATGCAGAGCATGAGCGTGTCCGTTACAGTTTTCAGGGCGGAAATGACGGGTCGGATCCAACGGGCAACCTCATTGCAGATTCGAGCGGCGCTCTCTACGGCACGACGGCCGACGGCAACGCCTTGGGATACGGTATCGTGTTCAAACTTACGCCATCGGGATCCGGCTACGTCGAGAGTATCCTTTACGCTTTCGGGGGTGGAACCGACGGCCAACGTCCGATGGCGGGTCTGATCGCCGATTCGACTGGCGCGCTGTACGGCACGACCTATGTGGGCGGCAACGGCCTTCCATTATGCGGCACCAGTATTGGCTGCGGTACTGTATTCAAGCTCACGCCATCTGGGAACAGCTACACAGAAAGTATTCTTTATCGCTTTCAATACAATCCCCCCGGGCCAGGAGTTTGGGATGGCGCATTTCCCTATTCCGGCGTGGTTGCCGATGCAAGTGGCGCACTGTTCGGCACAACGTACGGCGGCACACAATCAACGCGGCGAACAGCAAGAGCCAGAGATTGGCGAGATACGCCAAAGCAATAGTCCAGCGCCGCGCAGGATCAAGCACCGGACCGGGAACGAGCGTGACGTGTTTCGTCTGCGCGTCCCGGCGAACCGAAAGAGCGATCGGCCGGCCGTTAAGTGGTTGAAAGATCTCTTCAAACCGCTCGAAGAGCGTGTTCGGCCTTATGTCGATGAGATCACCGTTATGAAGGCCAGCACGATCGGCCGGGCCACCGGGATCGACCGCGAGGACTGAGACGTGATATGGCTCCGCTGACGCGCCGAAGTATGCACCGCATAACCCGTACCAAGGCGGAGCGCCGCCAGCCCCAAGCGTATCAAAAACGGACGCCACGGTGACGAGCGCCGTGACCGCGCACAATGTCAAAAGCGCCAAGCGCCATGCAGCCGGTGTCATGGGGAGTTGTTATACGGGCCGGGCACTGGTTCGCCGCCTCTGCGACGCTCCGTAAATCCCTAATCCTGTGTTCCTTCATCTGGTCCGCGCCGTCTTCCCACACCGTCTCACATCGTGTCACACAGAGTCTCTTGAAGTGGGGACTAAGCGATGTCGTCGCGCTCGAAGTGAGAATAAGAAATCGGGGGTGCTGAACGGGCCAACTCGCCGCACGTCGGCTGTCTACAACGAGGAGGCCACCGCAATGATACGGTGGCCTTCCCCCTGGAAAAACTATCGATCCCTAATGGACGACAATCACCGTTCGCATCTTGTTCGTATTGTAGTGATACTGGCAACCGATCATGTAGAAACCGGGCGAGCCAGTCTCGTAGACGGGAGACTTTTTGCTTGGATTAAGGCTACCGGTCGCCCATCCCGTTGTTCCGATGGCGGTACCGGCAGGCGATTGAGTTGTGGAACCGTTGAACGATCCAGGCCACGGAGCATTGTTCGCAGTCGCGTTCCCGAGGAAGGCGGCCGAGTGCGGAAGTGTGTCGACATTTTGAAACAGAACCAATTCGCCCATGTTGAGACTAATCGTTTGTGTTTGGGTCGATTGAGTGCCGACTGCGTAGCCTAGCTCGAACCCGTAGTTTGGATCGTTGAAGGAAATTTCACCGTTGAGGCGGATCCCGATGGTGGTGGTGAAAAGTTCTAACGCCACACCAGCGGCACCGCTGATTCCTGCAGTGATCGTGGGAGTGGTCTGTGTTCCATTCTTTGTGAAGGTTGTTATGCTGTTGGTGTAACTGTTCGAGACGTAGATCTTACCGTTCCCGTCGACCTTCAGGCTGTTGGGCCCGCTCAGCCCGGCAGTGATCGTGGGAGTGGTCTGTGTGCCGTTTTTCGTGTAGGTTGTCACGGTGCCGTTGGCACTGTTCGCGACGTAGATCTTGCCGTTCCCGTCGACCGCCACGTCCTGCGGCCCGCTAATCCCGACGGTGATCGTCGGAGTGGTCCGTATTCCATTCTTCGTGTAGGTTGTCACCCTGTTGCTGCTCTGGTTCGTGACGTAGATCTTGCCATTCTTATCGACCGCCACCCCGGCGGGAACGCTCACCCCAGCGGTGATCGTTGGAGTGGTCTGTATTCCGTCCTTCGTGTAGGTTGTAACGCTGTTACTGAAATACTGCGACACGTAAATCTTGCCGGCCGCATCGACCGCCACGCCGACGGGATAACTCATCCCTGCAGTGATGGTCGGGGTGGTCGGCGTTCCATCCTTCTTATAGGTATTCACACTATAGTTTTCCGAGTTCGCGACGTAGATCTTGCCGGACAAGTCAACCGCCGCGAGGTGTGGACTATTCAGCCCAGTAATGGTCGGAGTGGTCTGTGATCCGTTGCCGGTATACGTCGTTATGCTGCCGGTGGTATAGCTCGTGACGTAGATCCGCATGGGTCCACTTGCGGTATTGGAAATCTCGTCGAATGTTGGGGACGTTAGGCTGAACTGCCACAGCGCCGGAGCCGGCTGGAGTGCTCCGCCACCCGCTGCCGGCTTACTCGAAATGGGGGCGATGCCACCGCTTCCGCTGCACGATGCGAGCAGAACAACTCCCGCCAGTGCCGGCCAAAAAATCCGAAAATGTTTCATGACTAATCCCTTTCAATCTTAGGTTGCAATTATCAAGTATTGGTGGCTGTGGGATGAGCCCCGTCAGCTAATCGTGGGAGGTGTTCTGCGTGCCATCTCGGTTGTACTTCGTTACCGTGTTTTCGGGCGGGTACGGGACCACCAAAGGGAATAAGCCGGCCGCCAAAAGCGATTAGCGCGCCAATGAAAGAAGGTCTGGAGTGACCCCCGCCGGAGCTGGACACCCTATTAGCGAAAGCATCGCTAGGAAGGTGTCAGATGCGCAAGCAGCAGCAACTCCCGTCACCCGAAGCCGAGAAGTTCGATCGGTGGACCGCGCAGCGTAAGGCTGCGATC
>DATCBN010000007.1 GCA_036511855.1 Candidatus Eremiobacteraceae bacterium
TCCTGATGGGTGAGCGTTGCTCACCCTAGTACTAGGGCAAGCGTCGCTTGTCCTGATGGGTGAGCGTTGCTCACCCTAGTACTAGGGCAAGCGTCGCTTGTCCTGATGGGTGAGCGTCGCTCACCCTAGTACTAGGGCAAGCATCGCTTGCCCCGATTTTTTTTTGGGCGAGCGATGCTCGCCCTCGTACAGCTCGCCCTCGTACAGCTCGCCCGTCTACATAGACGACGTCGATTACGAATGGGATGCGCGTGCGCGACGCATATCGCACAGGCGCACAACGACTTCGTCCAGCAAAACGCCGCCTTCTCGACGTCCGCTGAAAAGGTGATCGAGCGCGCGCGCGGTCAGCGTGACGGCTCTGCCGGCATTTTCGGGTGTGAGCGAGCGCGCCGCGTCGTGCAGCTTGCCGAGCCTCCACGCGTTCTGGCCGGAGGCGGCCGCGTATGCCTGACTGGTGGAAAACTTCAGCTCCCAGATCGCGATCGCGTCGGCCGCAAGCGCAAACAGCGGTCCAACGACGTCGTCTGGTTTGGCGAGCACATCACGCAGCAGCCGGAGCGCCAAGTCGGCGTCTCCTTCATGCACGGCCGCCGTGAAATCCCACAGCTTGACGTCATCGAAGGATTGTATCGCGCCCTTTACCATCTCGAGCGTTATCTTCTTGCCGTCGGCCGTCAGCGCCAGACGCTCGATCACGCTCCGTATTTCAGCCGCGCTCTCGGATAACGCAAGCGTCGCACGCGCTTCCGCGCTGACCTGCACGCCCGCCGTCGCGGCCACCTCGTTGATGAATCGTTCGCAGGCTTTGGCGTCCAAGTTGCACTCGACCACGATGCCGCCGGCCGTACACGCCGCCAACTCCAATGCTTCCTCGGCCGGTTTGCGGCCTTGTGGTCGAAGCGGCGTACCTGAATGGTCGACGATGATCACCGCATGTTCGGGCAGATCCGCGCACGCCGCCGCCAAGCTACGCCGGTCGTCGGCCTTGAGATCGATGGTGCCGCGCACGATGACCACGCGCCGTTCGGCAAGAAAAGGCAATGCTCGCGCCTTCGCGGCGATTTCGCCGACCCCGGCACTGTCGGTTCCGTCCACAGCGTCGACGTTGAGCGCCCGCGTCGATTCGTCCGGCACTGCGTGTTCGAGGATCACGTGTAGAACGTCCGCGGCTAAGAGATGTTCCTTGCCGGCGATGACGATGAGCGGCGGCAGCGGATCCGGCGGCGCGTCGATGAAGGCATAGTAGCCGATTTTCGCGCCTCGTCTCGCGGCCGCTGCCGGCTTCTTCGCCGGGCTCACGCCGGGGCGACCTGCGCGAATTCGAAGGAAGCGATGGACTGCGCGTACGGCGGCCGCAAAACGCCCGATTCCATCACAAACGCGGTCACGAGTTTTCCGGGCGTCACATCAAACGCAGGATTAAAAGCGCTTGCGCCTGCCGGCGCGACCCGCACGCCGGCGAACTCGAGCACTTCGATCGGGTTCCGCTGCTCCAGGTTGATCTCGTCGCCCGACGCGATGGCGCTATCGAATGTCGAACGCGGCGCCGCGACGTAGAGTGGTATCGAATGAGCATTTGCCAGGACGGCCAGCCCATACGTGCCGATCTTGTTGGCGAAGTCGCCGTTGCGGGCGATGCGGTCGGCGCCGACGACCACAGCGTTCACCTCGCCTCGCTGCATGAAATGCGCGGCCATCGAGTCGGTGATCAGCGTGTAGGGTATGCCGTCGCGGCCGAGCTCCCATACGGTCAATCGCGCGCCTTGGAGAAGCGGCCTCGTCTCGCCGACGAGCACGTTCTTCAGCACACCCATGCGCCACGCCGAGCGGACGATGCCGAGAGCGGTGCCGTAACCGCCGGTGGCCAGCGTACCGGTGTTGCAGTGCGTGAGCACGACGGAACCGCTCGAGAGCAGCGCGGCGCCGGCGTCGCCGATCAAACGGCAAGTGGCGATATCGTCGGCGTGGATGGCGCGGGCAAACTCTTCCATTGAAGTCACCACTCGGATGAGACTTTCGCCCGCGTCGCTCCGTTCGCGCGCGTGCTGCACGATCTTCGCGACGGCCCATGAGAGGTTGACGGCCGTCGGCCTCGCTGCCGAAAGCGCGGCTCCTGCTTCATCCAACGCCTTGAAGAAATCATCTGCGTTGCGCGCGACGCCGCTCGCGGCCTTTGCGCCGATGCACATGCCGTAGGCGCCTGCGATGCCGATGGCCGGCGCGCCGCGAATGCGCAGCGCTCGAATCGCCTCGATCAGCTTCGGCACGGTGCGCAGCTTGATCACAACTGTTTCGCCGGGTAAAAGTGTCTGGTCTATGATCTGGAGGATGCCGCCGACGTATTCAATGTGGGGCGGTGCTACGCGCACGGATAGACCAGTTCGGCGGCCGCCAACGCCGTGTCGAACATGGCGAGTGCGTCGTCTACTTGCGCACTCGTGATGATGAGCGGCGGTTGGATGCGGATCACGCTGCCGTGGACGCCCCCGCGTCCGACCAGCAGCCCCGCGTCGCGGCACGCATCGACCACTGCTTCTGTGGCGGCGCCCGCCGGTTCCTTAGTGGCGCGATCCCGAACGAGTTCCACCCCGATCATCAGACCGCGGCCACGCACGTCGCCGATCAGCGGACGTCGAAGCGCGAGCTCTCTCAGGCCATCCATGAGCCGCGCACCCATCCGCTGAGCGTTGGCCGCAAGTCCGTCTTCTTCGACGATCTCGAGCGTGGCCAGCGCGGCGCGCGCCGAAACCGGATTGCCGCCGAACGTGTTGATGTGCGGTCCTTTATACGCGTCGGCCACTTCGCGCCGGGCGATCACGATCGAGATCGGAAAACCGTTGCCGAGCCCCTTTGCGGAGGTCACGATGTCTGGGGTAACGCCCCAGTCGCTGATGCCGAACATGCTGCGGCCGAGCCGGCCCCACGCGGTCTGCACCTCGTCGGCGATGAAGAGGATGCCGTGCCGGTCGAGTATCTCTTTGACGACGGTGTAGTATTCGGGCGGCGGGGTGATGATGCCGCCGACGCCTTGAATGGTTTCGGCGTAGAACGCGGCCACGCCGCCGGAAGTCTGCGTTGCGATGACATCCTCGATGGCCTTTGCGCATGCGATGCCGCACGATGGATAGGTCAACTGCAGCGGGCAGCGATAACAGTACGCATTGGGCGCGAATGCGACATGTTGTGGTTCGGCGCCGAAATTGCGATAGGCGGCCAGACCGCTCACGCCGATCGTCCACATCGACCGGCCATGATAGGCGTGGTCGAGTGCGATGAAATCCTTCGCGCCGGTGAAGTGGCGCGCGAGGGCCGCCGCGACCTCGTTGGCTTCCGTGCCGGAATTGCCGAAGAAGACTTTGTCCAACCCTGCCGGTGCGGCTTCGACGATCCGCTCGGCGAGATCGAGCATCGGCTCGGTGAGATAGAGCGTGGAGGTGTGCGTCAGCTTGTCGATTTGATCGTGAACGGCTGCGTTAACTTTCGGATGCGAGTGGCCGACGAGCAGCACAGCAATGCCCGCGAAGAAATCCAGATACTGTCGACCCGCATCGTCCGTGACGTAGGCGCCGCGGCCGGACACGAGGGTGAGCGGCTCGCGGAAGTAGGTCCGCTGGCACTCCATGAGATACCGCGCTTTGCGGGCTGCGTTGCGGCCGGCGGACACCGTGGCCATGTCGGATCATCCCCTAACTTGTTTCGAAGTTCAACGTTTCCGGTCGCGACCGGAACTTCGGGTTTCGCGTCTCCGGCGAGGGCCACCTCGGCGGTTACGGCGCGAACGAACCTCGTACGACGCGCGTGCCGGTGATCCGGTCCTGAAAAGAGGGCCGCCACAAGTAGCCGATCGCGGGCAGGACCATAGCGAGTGAAAAGAACGTGACGAGATAACGCCACGCGGCGCGGCCCGCTCCCACGCGGCGATAGTCCGGGCGCACCACGCGCAAGCCGAGCACCATCATGCCGAACGTACGTCCGACGAGCGCCACGAGCACCGCCGCGTATAAGAACACGCACGCAAAGCCGACAGCATCCGGAAGCGCCGACTGGAAAAGCGGCAGATGCGAATTCAGCCAGTCGACTCCATATTGCTGCAGCGACAACGCGCCCATGTCGGACGTCGCGACGTGCTTCCCGCCGGACGTGCCGCTGACGTCCACTTTGAGCACTTTGCCGGAGCTGACGATCGCGCTGACGATGATCCAATCCAATCCAAAGGCCGCGGCGCGAAGCCAATTGCCTGCAAGCGCCTCTTTGTCAACTCGCGTGCCTCGCGCCGGTTGCACAGTGGCCAGGTCGGCGTTCAGAGCGGATTCGCGCTGAGCAGCCAACCGCGCGCGCCACGAACCGTAGAGCGGCGTCGCGGCAAATGTCTCCAGCTCGCGAAGGCGGTTAGTCGCATACGGTTCTTGCCCGAGAAGCTCACCGAGTCTGAGAGTCGGATCCGACTGCAATTCGACGCGTTGATCTATGAACGCCGTGTAGTCGACTTTCTTCGAGACCTGATGGAACGCGCACGTGAACACGGCACGCGATGCGGCTTCAATGGAACCGCAGCACAGCAAACCGACGCGGTCCGCGGTGTATTCGGTTCGCCGCAGCCACGCGCCGAAGACGATCGATACGAACGGATTCTCTCTGCCGGACGCGCTGAAAAGCGACGTGATGCGCGAGTGGCCGGCCGCGATGTGGCCGAGCTCGCGGCCGATGAGGAATGCCAGCTCATCATCGTCGAGATGGGGTAGCCACGTGCTTGAGATGACGATCGAATATGGTTCACCCAATCCCATGGAGGTGACGCACGTGTACTGGTCCTCGCGAACGAAGATGTTCGGCATTCGCATGCCAAGATCGCGCGCGCACCGGGCGGCGACGGCGTAGACGGCGGGTAGCTGCCGTTCGTGCAGGCGAATGCTTGTGCCGAGCAGCCGCCCGCGAGCGACCGACACGTAGACCATCGCGGCGACGATGAAAAAGGCGATTTGCTGACCGGTGAGCTGTTCGCGCAGCACGAAGCCCACGAGGCCGACCGTCGTGGGCGCGAAGATGAGCGTCAGCCACAGCGCGCGATGCTCGCTGCGCCAGCGCAGCGATTCTGGCCCTTTGAAGAGCGATTCGGGAGTCATTGCAGTCCCCGTTGGCATGCGCGGTCCGCTTCCCTCCAAGAATGGGCAAGCGATGCTTGCCCTAGTACAAGCTTGCCCTAGTACGAGCTTGCCCTCCGACATAAGATGAAATGCGCTGCGTGCCCGTAAAGCTTCGCCGCATGACTTCGATCCAGACGGCCGCCGCCGTCGCGGCGCGGCTCGACGCGCTGCCGATCGGCCGCCGACTCTACGGACTCGTCGCGCGCATTTCGGTCGGCGGTTTTTTCGAAGCATACGATCTGTTCATGCTGACGTACATCGCGCTCGGCATGGTGCATTCCGGTCTGTTCACAGCCACAGGATTCGGACCCGACGGCATTCCGGTCTTTGCCGGCGCCGGCTTCACCGGGATGTTCCTCGGAACGATGTTGTTCGGATGGGTGTCCGATCGGTTTGGACGGCGAGCTGCATTTGGCTGGTCGCTCACGTGGTACTCCGCTTTCACCGTCGCCATGGCGCTTGCGTCGACAGCGCTCGCAGTCGATGTTCTACGGCTGTTCGCAGGCTTGGGCATCGGCGTCCAACTGATCACCATCGACGCGTACATCAGCGAGCTCACGCCGCCGCAGGTGCGCGGTCGCGCGATCGCCGTCAGCCAAGCGATCACGTTCACCGCGGTGCCGGTGGTCGCGTTCATCGCCCAGTGGCTCGTTCCTCATTCTTGGTTCGGCTTGGAAGGCTGGCGCGTGGTCGCTCTCGCCGGTGGTGTGGGCGCGCTGACCGTCTGGCCGATAATTCGCGGGCTGCCCGAGTCGCCGCGGTGGCTAGCCGTGCGCGGGCGCGTCGGCGACGCCCTGCGTGAGCTTGCGCGCGTCGAGATGTTCGCCGGCGGTGCGTTGGCGAGCGACCAGTCGCAATTGCCGACTCTCGCGACAGAGGCTTCCATCGCGCCGGTCACCGCATCGCTTGGATGGTGGCGTGAGATGTGGAGCGCAGGCTATCGCAGCCGCAGCGCGATGTTGGTGGTCTTCAACTTTTTCCAGACGATCGGTTTCTACGGCTTTGCTTCGTGGGTGACGATATTGCTGTTCAACGAAGGCGTGAGTTTCGTCCACTCGCTGCAATACGTATTCTTGATCGCGCTCGCGGCGCCGGTCGGACCGCTTATCGCGATGCGCGCGGCGGAGCGTAGCGAACGAAAATGGCAGATCGTGGCCCTGGCCGCGGCGAGCGCGGTGCTCGGTTTGTCATTCGCAGCCATGCGCGTTCCGTGGGCCATCGTCTGCACCGGCCTCGCTCTGACGCTTGCGAACAACTGGTTCTCGTGCGCGTTCCACGCATACCAAGCCGAACTCTATCCGACGCGCATCCGCGCGCAGGCGGTGGGATTTGTCTATGCATGGAGCAGACTGAGCGCGGTTTTCGTCGGCTTTTGGATCGGCGCGATTCTGGCCGGATTCGGCCCACGCGCGGCGTTTGAGTTCATCGCAGTCGCAATGGCCGTCGCAGGCGGGATAGTAGCAGCCATCGGCCCTTTGACGAGAGGCCGACGGCTGGAGTCGCTGTCACCGTAGATCGTTGCGCGAAATCGCGCGCAGACTGGTTGGATTGTTACGCAGCGACCTTGCGGGGCACGGAGCGGTTTTCATCGAGATCGAGCAGGTCGGGCCACGTCGTGACGTCCGTCCGGTCGGGCGCGACTTTAGCGCGGAGGTCGAGGAAGTACTTCTCGCTGTCGGAGCCTTTGTCGGGCGACAGCTTCAAGTAGTCCTCATTGTAGGCGGCGATCTCGGCGGGCGACTTCTTCAGAAAGCGCTCGCGAAGTATGGCCAGGAGCTTGGCATCGTCGTTTGACGAAGCGAGCTTGGCGAATTCCTCATGGTCGACGCCGACGAATGCCAGCACCTTTTGATCCATGCCGCAATTGTAGTGATATTCGCCGACGGTGCCGGCGGCCGACGCGCGCGCTTTGTCGGTCGTCCGGGCCAGCATGACGATGCCGGCTAGGGAGAGATCCTTTACGCTGCGCGGGACAGTCTTTGTGAGATCCATTATCAGATATGATCCTTTCGAGAACACCTACGTACGTCTTATTATCTGTAAGTAGGCTATACTTTGTTACAGCGTCATTGTATACTAGTTGGAGGAATAAATAAAGTAGTATTTCGAAAGTGCTCTAGTATCTAATAAGATAGTGAGGCGTCCGTGAGTTACGAAACACAGCTGACCTGCCCGGTGCAGCGCACCATCGCGCTCATGGGCGACAAATGGAAGATCCTTGTGTTCATCGCGCTCAGCGACGGCGCACGTCGCTTCGGCCAGATCCAACGCGTCCTCGACGGGGTCACAGCGAAGGTATTAACGCGCCAACTTCGCGACCTCGAAAGGAACGGCTTCCTGTTGCGCACCGTCTTCGCCGAAGTGCCGCCGCGGGTGGAATATGAACTCACGGAGCTCGGCCGTAGCTTCTTGCCGATCGTGCAACAATTGAAGGAGTGGTCGGCGGCGCATGCGGACGAGCTGATGGCCCGCCACGAACTTATCAGCGCTTGACGCGGGATGGGCGCTTGCGAAGCGCTCCTTTTAGTTCGGCCATCGCTAGAGCGGCAAGCGCGGCCTCGTAGCCTTTATTCCCCCCGCCGGGATCCGCTTTCGTGTGCGACTTCGTGCCGCGCTTTTTTTTGCCCGCGCGGGCCCATGCCTGCGCCACCGTGTCGGTGGTGAGCACGCCGAAGATCACCGGAACGCCGGTCTCAAGTGCAATCCGCGCGATGCCACGCGCTGCTGCGCCGGCTACGTAGTCGAAATGCGGCGTTTCACCGCGGATGACGCATCCTAAACACACCACCGCGTCGTAGTCGCCCGATTCCGCGAGCCATTTCGCGGCGACCGGCAACTCGAAGGCGCCCGGCACCTGCGCGACGTCCACCTTCGCCTCATCGCCTGCGGCTTCGGAAAATCCGCGCAGCGCGCCGTCGAGCAACGCCGACGTGATCGGTTCGTTGAAGCGCGCCCGGACGATGGCAAAGCGCCGCTTCACTTCGTCCGGTCGGCTTCGGCCAGGAGATGGCCAAGCTTTTCTTCTTTGGTCCTCAAGTATCCTGAGTTGAACTCGTCGCGATCCATCACGAGCGGCACGCGTCCAGCCATGGTGAGGCCGTAGCCTTCCAGGCCGATGATCTTGCGCGGATTGTTCGTGATGATCTTCATCTCGCGCACGCCGAGATCGTGCAGTATCTGCGACCCGATCCCGTATTCGCGCTTATCGACGGGCAAGCCGAGTTTGAGATTGGCCTCGACCGTATCGGCGCCGCTGTCCTGCAACTCATACGCCCGCAGCTTGTTCGCAAGGCCGATCCCGCGGCCTTCTTGGTGCAGATATAAGAACACGCCGCGCTTGCGGTGCGCGATGATGGCCAGTGCTGCATCGCGCTGCGCCGCGCAGTCGCAACGTTTGCTGCCGAGCGCATCGCCGGTGAGGCATTCGGAGTGCACGCGCACGAGGACATCTTTGCCGTCGCCGATCTCGCCCATGACGAGCGCGACGTGACACGCACCGTCGAGCATCGACTCGTAACCGAACCCGCGGAACGCGCCGTGGATCGTGGGCAGGTCGAATTCGGCGATGCGCTTCACGAGCTTCTCGTGCCGCATGCGATACGCGATCAGATCTTTCACCGTGGCGAGTTTCAGGCCGTGCCGTGCGCCGAATCCCTCGAGCGCGGGCCGGCGCATCATCGATCCATCGTCATCGAGTATCTCGCAGATCACGCCGGCGGGATAGAGCCCGGCAAGGCGCGCAAGATCGACCGCCGCCTCGGTCTGGCCGGCACGCACGAGCACGCCGCCTTCGCGAGCGCGTAACGGGAATGTGTGGCCCGGACTCACGAAGTCGGCCGCCGTCGATGCCGGATCGAGCAGCGCGGCGACGGTGGCGGCGCGGTCGAACGCGGAGATGCCGGTGGTGGTGCGCCCGCGAGCCTCGATCGAAACGGTGAACGCCGTCTCGAACCGAGAGGTGTTCTCGTTGACCATCATGGGGATGTGCAGTTCGTCGAGGCGCTTACCGATGATCGACACGCAAATGAGTCCGCGGCCATATTTGGTCATGAAGTTGACCGCGTCGGGCGTGATCATCTGCGCGGCCATGGTGAGGTCGCCTTCATTCTCGCGGTCTTCATCGTCCATGACGATGACCATCTTGCCGGCGCGGATGTCGGCGATCGCGTCTTCGATCGGGCTGAGGGGCATATTCAGTTGCGATTCCGTAGGACGGCCGCCACGTAGCGGGCGACCGGGTCGGCTTCTATGTTCAACACATCTCCCGTGCGTTTCCGCCCCAGCGTTGTGCGTTTTAGCGTTTCGGGGATGAGCGCCACCGCAAAACCGGCTTCTTCCACCGCCGCAACGGTAAGGCTGATGCCGTCGAGCGCGACATAGCCTTTCTCGCACACGAGAGGCGCAAGCGCCGGTGGGATTGCGCACCACATGCGAACCCCCTGCCCTTCGGGCTCGATGCGAACGATGATCGTGGTCGCGTCGATGTGGCCGTAGACGAGATGCCCGTCCAACCTTTCTCCGACTTTCAGGCTCAATTCGAGATTGACATGGGCTCCGGCAGTGAGTTCTCCCAGATTGCTGCGCGCGAGCGTCTCCGGAATGACGTCAAAGTCGAGCACGGTGCTGTTGTGTGCCGCCATGGTGAGGCAGACTCCATTGACGGCGACACTGTCGCCCGGTGTAGGCGTCTCCTTGAGCCCGGCCGCGTCGACCGACAGGCGCACGCCGCCGTCGCGGCGTTGGACATCCACTACGGCGCCGAGTGCGCGGATCAATCCGGTGAAGATGTCGTCAGTCCTTTCGGCCGGTCATGTTCAGTCCTCGCGCGCGATATCGATCGACGCGATCTTGTGCGCGGACGCCACGCTGACGTCGATCGCGACGACCGAGCCTGCGTAGAAAGCTTCGTAAGAATAGATCTTAGTGCCGTGACGATACTGCCAACCGCGGTACACGAACCGTTCGGGCGACGCAGTCGCGCCGGCGCCGATGCAGGTTTGGCGCGCGACCGCCGGCGTCAGCACTGATGTTAGTTTGGGTGTGATCATACGGGGCTCGATGTGGCCCGCACACATTTGCGCGAGCAGGCGTTTGGTGGCGGACGTGATGGCGGCGTCTTCACCCGGCGCGGATCGCAGGTCGGCGGCTAGCTGTTCTGCAGTTGGCGAAACGAGCATCGCGAACAGCCGCTTCACGAAGAGATCTTCGTCAAATGGGTCGCCGTTGCTCAGTGCGACGATTTCAATGCCGTCGTCGGGAAACGTGGCGTTCACGCTTGCGAAGCCGACGTTGAATCCTTCGTGCGAGACCTCTCGATGCCCGTAGAGAGTGGAGAGATCGAGACCAAAGCCGTAGCCTCCGCGCGGTCCGTAGCCCACGCGCAACGGCGAGTGGGTCATCGCTTGCCACGATGCGGCATCGACAACATGGCCGTCGTCCAAGCCGGCATCCCATTTCACGAGGTCGAGCACCGAGGCGTTCACCGTGCCGTCGCCATAACCGAGATCGTCGGGCGTCTGCGGCGCGAGCACGATATTGCCGTCGTAGGTGTAACCGAGCGCGCCGTCCGGCTGCGACGCCGGAATCACGCGCGTGGACGCGTTGGTCATTTTCAGCGGATCGAAGATGCGCCGGGATACGAAGCTGGAATACGACGTGCCGCTGACCTGCTCGACGATCAACCCGAGAATCATGTAATTCGTGTTCGAGTACTCGAAGCGAGAACCGGGCGGGAAGTCGAGCGGCGCGGCGCGCACGAGATCGGCGAATTGTTTCGCTGTGGCGCGATGCGGAAGATCGTTGAGGTCGACGTAGTCTGGAATGCCGGATGTGTGGGTGAGCAGTTCGCTAAGCGTTATCTGCGCGCCATGGGCGAACTCCGGCAGGTAGCGGCTCAACTTGTCGTCGAGATTGAGTTTGCCTTCCTGTTGTAAGAGCATGATTGAGGCGGCGGTGAATTGTTTGGAATTGGATGCTATGTTGTAGACCGTGGTCGTATCTGCGGGAATTTGCTTCGCAAAGTCGCGGAAGCCGTATCCGCGCGCGTAGAGCACGTGACCCCGCCGCGCGATCGCGATCGACAATCCCGGCAGATGTTGGTGCATCATCGTCGCGTGAACGAGCGCATCCACGCGCCGTTGCGAATCGGATCCGAACACCGGCTGCGTCACGGGCATAGCCGCGAGCAGCGTCAGGGCGAGCACGACCGCTTGCATCTCAATTGCTCCCGTCTGCGTGAATCGGCGCAGTTTTCGTCGGCGTGGCAGTCACCAACAAATCAAGTCCGAGCATGGCGATGGAGTCGATGCGCAATCCCGTCCGGGTCGGCGTCCTCGTGGCTGTTGCGATCGCGGGTGCCAGCGTGGCGGAGCCGAGAATTTCGGGTGCTACGAGCCAGTAGACCCGACCGACGTGCGCACCCGCAAGCATGGCGGCGGCGATCGTGGGTCCACCCTCGCACAAGATGCTGATGATGCCGCGTTCGCCGAGGGCGGTCAGCATCGCCCCGAGATCCACGTAGCCCTCGGCTGTCGCGTGGCAAACCAAGAATTCTACCCCATGTTCCGTCAGCGCTTCTCGACGGTCCGCCGGCATCGCCGCGGTCGTGACCACGAGCGTCGGCGTCGTGGCAGCGTCGCGAACGAGATGACCGTCGAGCGGCAAGTGCCCCCGATCATCCGTCACGATGCGAAGATACGGCACCGCGCGAGGTCGCGGCGGCCGCACGGTGAGTCTCGGATCGTCGACGATCGCCGTATGGACGCCCACTAAGACTGCATCGTGCGTGTATCGCAATTCGTTGACGAACTCGAATGCCTTCGTTCCCGTCAGCCGGTGACGGACGCCGGCGCGCGGTGCGACGGCCCCGTCGAGGCTCGCCGCCATCTTCAGACTGACGAACGACCGGCCCGTCGTGCGATGATGCGTGTAGGCGACGTTGAGTTCGGCCGCCTCCGCGCGCCCGAGCCCCACGTCCACTTGGACGCCGGCTGCGCGCAGCTTCGCGATGCCTCGACCGCGCACACGAGAATCCGCGTCCTCCGCGGCGACGACCACGCGCAGGATGCCCGCGGAAACGATGGCTTGCGTGCACGGAGGCGTGCGGCCCTCATGATCGCACGGCTCGAGCGTGATGTATAGCGTGCCGCCGCGCGCTTTTTCGCCGGCATGTTCGAGCGCCATCACCTCAGCATGCCGCGATCCCGCTTGATCGTGATAGCCTTCGCCCGCTGGATGTCCGTCGGCACCTAGTATGACGGCGCCGACCATGGGGTTCGGACTCGTGTTGCCTCGCGCTTTTGCGGCGAGTTCGAGGGCGCGGCGCATGTGGAGAGCTTCGTCCATAGCGGCTTTATGTTTGCCGGGATGGATGCGCGGGCCTTGGTCAGATGCGCAGGGCCAGCGCGCAACCTATGATGTCGCGCGGCCGGCAGCCGCGGATAGCGGCGGCGCACGCCGCGAGCGTGGCCCCTGTAGTGACGACGTCGTCGACAAGAAGCACGCGCTGATCCCACAATCGTTCGGCTTGAGGCCCTGGTGCAAACGCGCGCAGCATGTTCGATCGCCGCTGATCGAGCGCGAGCGTGCTCTGCGCACGAGTGTTGACCGTCCGGCGCAGCGCATCTGAAAGCAATGGCAGCGCAAGGGATTTTGCGATCGCTCCGGCGATCAGCGCCGCTTGATTGAAACCACGCTCGCGCATTCTCGAGGCGTGGAGCGGCACGGCAGTGACGATGTCCGCCGGCGCGCTCAGCGTGGCTGCAAGTTGGGCGCCGAGATGAAGCGCGGCGGCGCGGCGGCCGCCGAACTTGATGGTTCGGACTGCGCGCGCGAGACGACCGGCGTACGGGCCGAGTGCGATGACAGTGGGCGCTCCGTCACGCGGCGCCCGAGTCACCGGTGCGAGATCGGCGAACGCATTCGCGCACGATGCGCAAATGGCGGCGCCGTGCGCTTCACACGCGGCACAGCGCGCCGGAGCGACGAAGTCGAATAACCAGCCGAACATTGGGGATTATTCACGAAGCTAATGTAGGTGGGCAAGCATCGGTGGCCCCATTTTTTGTAGGAGGGCAAGCATCGCTTGCCCATGGGTGAGCGTTGCTCACCCTCCTACTGAGGAGATCTACATCGAG
>DATCBN010000008.1:0-5000 GCA_036511855.1 Candidatus Eremiobacteraceae bacterium
CCACAAGTAGGTCGCGGATGATGAGAACAACCCATCGCTCGCCGACGATCTCCAATGCTCTCGCTAGTCCGCAGAACTGCCCATAGGACCTAGGTTTCATGGTCTAGTTATAACATACTCTATTTAAGCAAGTCAACTTGCCTTTTGAAGTGGAGTGTGCTAAGATGGCTCACATGCCGGCGTGCGCCGGCCGCCAACAAAAAGACGCTGACCTCTCAGAAGGAGCTCGAAAATGGCGATAGTACGAGGCGTTCCCGATGGATTTCACACGCTCTCACCTTATTTGATCTGCAAAGACGCGACAAGGGCGATCGAGTTTTACAAGCGGGCTTTCGGCGCGACTGAGCTCAGCCGCACAACCGGACCCGGCGGTACGCTTATGAATGCGCAGCTGCGAATCGGCAACTCGATATTCATGCTCATGGAAGAAAATTTGGAATGGAAAGCGAGGTCGCCGCAAAGTTTGAACGGCTCGCCGGTCTCGATTCATCTCTACGTCGCGGATGCCGACAAAGTGTTCGGTCAGGCCGTTGCCGCCGGCGCATCCGTCAAAATGCCAATGGACGACATGTTTTGGGGTGACCGCTACGGATCAATCTCGGATCCTTTCGGCCACAGCTGGGACATCGCGACTCGTATTACGGACTTAACCGAGGCAGAAGCAAAACTAGCGAGCGACGAGTTCTTCTCGAAGATGCAGCACGCGTAGCGCTCACTTCGTTCCACCGCTTCGAACCCAATGACGAGCGCAAAACCAAAGAGCTGGCCGCGATCTCTCGCAGCCGGCTCTTTCAAACTATCCAGCGCCTTCCAACTCTCCCAACAGGTAAATCGCGAACGTGTTTTTCAGCGTGTCGTCCGCAACCGCAGTTTTAGTTTTCAGCACGCTTTCAGTCTCTCACTCTCTGCAAGGTGGGGATTCTCGATTTTCGGTTTGGTCCGATGCAAGTAGTTGCGAGAACCCAAATGAGACGAACATTCCACCGGGGAATTATGCGATTCGGGCAATAGCCTCCCGATTGGCCTTTAATGGCTGATGAGGGGGCGCTTTGTCACCCTCGGGCACAAGTTGGAGTGCACGTCATGCCAAAGCATATCCGTCTCGCAATGTACGCATCCGCCGTTGTCGCCTTCGCGGGCGGCTGCAGCGGCAGCCATGCTCTACCCGGGCTTCCCGTCAAATCGGCATCACTGGTGCATCGAAACGATTTCAATTTGCCGAGATATGTCATCGTCATGGTACAAGAGAACCGCAGCGTCGATAATCTCTTCCAGACGCAGCCGGGCGTCGACACCCAAAATTTCGGCATTGACTCGCACAACAATCGTATTCCACTCAAAGAGATCAAATTGGGGACGGCTTTTTCCTGTGCTCACACGCATGCGGCGTTTGTCACGGAAGTGACTGCAGGCTTCGACCTGGCAGACTGTGGAGCGAAAGCGCCGGTCGACGCGGCGTTCTCCTATGTGGATCCGTCCACGATTACGCAGTACACTGCCCTTGCATCGCAATATGCCTTCGCCGATCACGTCCTTCAAAGCAATGAAGGTCCGAGCTTGCCCGCGCACCTCTACTTGATCGCGGCGACGTCGGGAAGCCAGGGCTCGCAGTTCAACATTTCGGAAAACGACGGATCTCCCGCGGGATGCAACGCGCCGGCCGGCAAGACGGTGCCCACCATCGACATGACGAGCAGTTTTCCGGGCGTTGAGAACAATCCGATCTTTCCGTGCATAAATCCGCTGACCATCTTCAACGAACTCGACCGCGCTCGAATCTCGTGGAAGTATTACACACCGAGCGTGAACAGCATTTGGACTGCGCCGTACGCAGTTCAATCGCTCTATCAATTTGACAGAGGGAACGTGATTGTTCCTGAAACCACCATCCTGTCGGATATCCAAGACAATCGGTTAGCACAGGTGAGCTACGTGATCCCGAGCAACCAAAACTCGGACCATCCAGGCCAGGGAACGGGAGGGCCGACTTGGGTTGCTTCGGTGGTCAACGCGCTCGGGAATTCGCGGTATTGGAACGAGTGCGCGATCATCGTGGTGTGGGATGATTGGGGCGGCTGGTACGATCACGTCGCCTACGCGCATCCGTCCGGCAAACCTACCGACCCGTATGAGTACGGCTTGCGAGTTCCGCTGTTGGCGATAGGCCCATTCGCGAGGTCCAATTTCGTGGACCACACGCAACGCGACTTCAGCGCGATTCCGCACTTCATCGAGGACGTGTACGGGTTAAACTCGCTTAGTCAGTTGGACGCGCAAACCGACGACCTGTTCAGCCTCTTCAATTTCCAAGGTGGACACGGACACGCGAGAACGTTTACGCCGATTCCAACCGGAAACGTGACGATCAAAGGGCTGATCAACCGTCCGCCCGATTCGACGCCGATCGACAACGACTAGCGCGAACTCGACAAACTAAAGAGCCGGCCGCGATCTCTCGCGGCCGGCTCTTTCTTAGTAATCCGGCGCCTTCCTACTCTCCCAACAACCCTGCGGTTGCAGTACCATCGGCGTTAGTGGGCTTAACTGCCGTGTTCGGAATGGGAACGGGTGTGGCCCCACCACCATCGGCACCGGAAACTTTGCAGCGAGCATTGCATGCTCCCTGAAAGCTGCATAGCGGGAAATCGTTTCGAGTGTGGTGTGTATCTTGCAACTTCATTCGCAACTATGATGATTGCGAGTGAATAACTCTCCGACTGATTAGTACCGGTCAGCTGCACGCATTACTGCGCTTCTACCTCCGGCCTATTAACCTGGTGGTCTACCAGGAGTCTTCACCTTGCGGTTCCAGACCTTATCTTGGAGTCTGCTTCACGCTTAGATGCTTTCAGCGTTTATCAGATCCGAACGTGGCTACCCGGCTCTGCCACTGGCGTGACAACCGGTTCACTAGCGGTTCGTCCAACCCGGTCCTCTCGTACTAGGGTCAGCGCTCCTCAAGTCTGTGACGCCCACAGCGGATAGGGACCGAACTGTCTCACGCATGTTATTTCCGTCATTCCTGACGGCATAGACTATATCTTCATCCCGTTTCCGGGAGTCGGCGTGTGATCGTGGTGGTAAATTTGCCGCCTTACAGCGACAGTCACACATGATCTCGAGGCGTTCCCGCCTCTCAGTCGTTACAGGGATCGATCATTCCGTGCGTTTCCGTGTAGGAAATTGATCGATCTTCCCTCGGTATTACCCCGCAAGCTTCGGTCAAAGCTTGCGTCGGGTTTCACCGATATAGCCGATGTTCATCCTCCAATTGCTCGGAGGAGACGCAGTGTATTATTCTACGTTCTGAACCCAGATCGCGTACCGCTTTAATTGGCGAACAGCCAAACCCTTGGGACCTACTACAGCCCCAGGATGCGACGATCCGACATCGAGGTGCCAAACCTCCCCGTCGATGTGGCAATCTGCAATCACTTGCAGCTTAGACTATACCTTCATCTCTTTCGAGATGGTGACGTATTATGAAAGCGATAGATTTGCGCCGGTATGCGCAGCACTTCCATCTCTCGCACCTGCGAGAAGTCGTTACGGGGGAAGTTTGCATAGCATGCACGCGGCGTTTGACACGCCGAATGCGAAGCTCGACAAGACCTTGCGTTAACAAGATCATGCGACAAACTTCCTTCCCTCGGTATTGCCCCACCCTGTGGGGTTCCACCGATATGAGTCACGGTTGCCCATTCGATCGCTCGAATGGCGAGCCCAATTGACTCTTGGGGGAGATAAGCCTGTTATCCCCGGGGTAGCTTTTATCCGTTAAGCGACGGCTCTTCCATACAACACCGTCGGATCACTTAGCCCGACTTTCGTCCCTGCTCGACATGTACGTCTCGCAGTTAAGCCAACTTCTGCCTATGCACTCTTACGGTTGATTTCCGACCAACCTGAGTCGACCTTTGGGCGCCTCCGTTACTCTTTGGGAGGCGACCGCCCCAGTCAAACTGCCCGCCTGACCATGTCCACCGACCGGATAACGGCCGCTTGTTAGATTCCCGGAACCAACAGGGTGGTATCCCAAGGGTGGCTCCACCGAGTCCGAAGACCCGGCTTCACAGCCTCCCACCTATCCTGTGCAGTCAGTTCTAGAAATCAAGATCAGGGTACAGTAAAGCTCCACGGGGTCTTTCCGTCCTGCTGCGGGTAACGGGCATCTTCACCCGTATTGCAACTTCGCCGAGCCCCCCATTGAGACAGTGCCCAAGTCGTTACGCCATTCGTGCAGGTCGGAACTTACCCGACAAGGAATTTCGCTCAGTTCTGTTACCACCGATTGCTTTAAGCAGCCGGCGGACTCGTCATTTCTGCGAGCCTCCTCGCATCGCTGCGAGGCTCGGACTATATCATCATCCGTGCTTGCGCACGGCGTTCGGCATGTAGTCTCTGAGGGGACCCGATGTGCTCGGGTCTTCCCTGCTGATTGTCCGCACCGATCGGATTGTCACGCGATCGAGATCGCGTACCGTCGGATGCTCGGATGTTCCAGCATATAGCCGAATTCTCGCACGATCTTACGACCGTGCGGGGCAATCGATATCACCTTAGGACCGTTATAGTTACGGCCGCCGTTTACTGGGGCTTCAATTCAATGCGTCGCCTTGCGGCTAACATCTCCTTTTAACCTTCCAGCACCGGGCAGGCGTCAGCCCCTATACGTCCGCTTTCGCGTTTGCAGAGACCTGTGTTTTTGTTAAACAGTCGCTTGGGCCTATTCACTGCGACCTTTTCGCGCCACTACAGTAAATGCGTGTACGCTACTCAGGCACCCCTTTTCCCGAAGTTACGGGGCTAATTTGCCGAGTTCCTTAACAGGGGTTCTCTCGTCGCCTTGGCATTCTCTGCCAGTCTACCGGTGTCGGTTTGCGGTACGGGCACCAATGGCCCTTGCTAGACGCTTTTCTTGGCAGTTGAGTATTGTCGACTTCTCCGCATTGCTTTGGATCGTATTCGCTTCTCGGGTTTCGGTCTTAACCAAGCCACGG
>DATCBN010000008.1:10000-32000 GCA_036511855.1 Candidatus Eremiobacteraceae bacterium
ATCGTCATCGCGGTCGACGAATCGAGCGTTTCGCCACTTATCGCATGCAGCAATCCACGACGCAATCCGCTCACAGCTTCGATGGCCAAAGCGACGGTCGCGACGCTCGCGGCGCTGTCACAGACCGCTTCGATCGCAAACGTCATCGCATTGAACGCCTGCGCTACGAATTGCTCGCGCGGCACGCTTTGAATCCCGCGCGCATCAAGGACGACCGCGTCCGGTCGCGGCGCCGAAATGTCGCCGAAGTGCTCCACGCATGACGTCGTCGTCGGCACTGCCACGTGGCGTGCGCCCGACAAAGCAAACGAGCTCTCGCGCGCGGTGCGGATGATCGACCCCCCGCCCAGCGAAACTATGCCGTCGATGTCCCTATTTGTGGGACAATGGTTAACGCCCACCAGCGCCACTTCGGCTTGGGCAAAGCCGTCGATCAAGTCGGCCAATATCTCGCTCTTGGCCAGCGACGGCGTCACGACAACGACAGCGCGGCGCACGCCGAAAGACTCGAGAATCGAGGCGGCGTCGGTGCTACTTGTCGAGTGGCCTCGGTCTTCCGCGGCCGCGTCTGACCCCAGTTGAGCGTGTTCCATAGGGTTCACGACGCCGATACTTCTTAGAGAGGGCCTTTGCGGCCCGCTTTACTCAAATCTGCTGCCAAAGCGCTCGGATATCAAGATCGAAACACATTCATCGGGGGCACCGCAAGACGCGCATCTCGACATATCGCCGGCCGCGGCAAAAGCTGATGACGCGCTCGCAACACTGCTGGAGAAAGGGCTCGGGATCGCGCCGACGCCGCACAGCCTCGACGCCTTTTCCGAAGCCTGCCACACCCGGGCGAACGCTCTCGGCTTGCTCGAGTCGGATTACCTGGGACTGCTCACGCACGGCGGCACGTCGGCGCGCGCCGAATGGATGGCTGTCGCTCCCTCGGTCGTCGTCGGCGAAACATTTCTTTTCCGCGATGCGCAGCTCTGGCAACTCGTCGAGTCCACCCTGTTCCCGAGCATCAAAGCGCTCGCGCGTCCTATCTGGCTCTGGAGCGCAGGCTGTTCGACAGGCGAAGAGGCGTACACCCTCGCTCTCATCGCGCATCGCGTATTCGGCAAAGACGGCTACCGCGTGCTCGGAACGGATGTCAATCCTAAGGCGGTCGCTGCGGCACGCATCGGGGCGTACGGACAGTGGTCGCTCCGCGGTGTTTCCGACGAGCTGCGCGACGCGCTTGCCGTGACCGGCGCACAAACCGTGCGCGTGCCCGAAGAAGTTAAATCGTCGGTGAGATTCGAGACGCAGAATCTCGTAGATGAATTATCTTACGCGCCGGGCGGCATGGCGTCGTTTGAGCTGGTGGTGTGCCGCAACGTCCTCATCTACATGACGCTCACAGCGCGCGCGAAGATCATCGCGCGGCTTGCCGCGTGCGTCTCTCCCGGCGGGCTCCTTATCCTCGGACACGGCGAGGCGTCAGGCATCGACACTGGATACCTTGTCCCCGAACGGCATGTCGCCGGTGTCGTCTATCGTAAGCCGCTCGGTTACACGCCGTGGGAACCCACGCCTCAGAAAGTCCGCGCGACTCCGAAACAAGCGCAGAAACGCCCGTCGCGAGTTGCGCGGCCAATCCCGCGCAAAATTGCGATGACGCCGAGCGACCAGACGCGAATGGCAGACGAACTCAAGCTGATCCAAAAACCAAAGCCGAACGCCGAAAAAAGCCGCGCGCTTCTCGTGGAGGCGATGCGCGCCGCACATGCAGGCAAGATGGATGAGGCGGAGCGCCACGCGATCGAAGCCATGCGCGCCGAACCCATCGACCCGGAGCCGCACGTGCTCGTCGCCGCGCTGCTCATGGCGCGCGGGGCGATGCGTGAAGCCGAAGCCGAACTGCGTCGCGCGCTGTTTCTCGATCCGGTGTTCGTGCCTGCCCTTTGGCAAGCCGGACATCTCTACGGCATCACCAACCGCAAGCGCCAAGCGGTCTTCGCATTTGCCCGCGCGCTGACGCAGCTCGCGGGCCTGCCGGCGGACGCAGTCGCATTGCCGTTCGACAAGTTGACCGTCGGCGAGCTGACGACGCTGCTGCGCGCAGAGATCGGCGAGCACGTCGATGCTTGAGCGCGAGATCTCGCAGGCCGCACTGGCGAAAAAGAATGCGACACGCTCGCACCTGTTGACCCGCGTCGAACGATTCGATCTCGCGTTTCCCATCGAGGCCGTGCTTTCGGTCCATGCCGCGCCGATCGTGACCGCGATCCCGTCGGCACGCACCGGCATCCTCGGCGGCGTTCGCATCCACGGCGAGCCGGTTCCGGTCGCGGACATCCGGCGCTGTCTTCGTCTTTCTGCGCGCGGCGTTTCACTCACCGACAGGCTGGTGCTCTTGCGCGTCGATGGACGCACCATGGGTGTCATCGTCGACGAAGTGAAAAATCTGATCGATGTGCCGACCAATGCGTTGGGCGGATCCGACACGCTTTTCGAAGACACGCCCGTCAATCCGAGAGTCATCGCGGGCATCGCCGCGACGCCGGAGCTTTGCGCCATCGTGGACGTCAAAGGATTCGCAGTGCCGGATCCGTGGGACGATGAAGACGCGACCCGCTCGCTCGACGTGGACCCGGATGATAACGCGCCGCTGGCGGAGCGCACCGCCGCCCTCGCCGCGCCGCCGGAAGCCGAAGCGGCGGCCGGCATCGAGGCTGCGGTCTTCCTGCTGGACGGCAAGCGGTACGCGGTGCCGATCGGCTCGATACTCGAATTTTTCCGGAACCTTCCGCACGCGCCATTGGTCGTGCGCGGGGGTTCGGCGTCGCTCGTGAACCGGCGCGGCGATGCCGTCGCGCTCTACGACCTGCGGCCGTTTCTCGGTTTGCCGGCGTCGGCTCTTCCGGCCACCGTCAATGGCATCGTCCTGACCCAAGACGGCGTGCGCGTCGCGATGGCCGTCGACGAACTAGCCGGTCTCGAAACCCTGTCACGCACGGTTGCCGCGCATACGCAACCGGGCCGCTTCACGCTTTCCGTCCATCCCGGTCCCAACGGAACCGTACAGCTCATCGACGTCGCGGCGCTGATGGCCGCACCGCAACTCATACTAGGAAATGAGGCCTCCACGTGAACTCGCGATTAGCAATCCTTTCGGAAAAGTCGCTGCGCCGGAAGATGATCGTCATCTTCATGTGGCTCGCCGGAATCACGCTCGTGCAGATCGCGCTTGCGCTCACGCTTCCGCGCATGATCTTCAACGTCGAGGATAAGATCACCGATCAACTCCAGCCGATCTCCGAGGCATCGCTGCAAGTCCGTCTGGACGTGCTCAAGATGATCGGCGGCGCGGCGCAGTGGGGCCTTACGGGAAAGACCGTCGACCTGCGGCTCTACAACGACGGCAAGACGAACTACGCCGACGATATCGTGAAGCTATCCAACTTCGGCCACGGCGACGACTCGCTCAAGAACGAGATCGAGATTCTGACCGAAGACGCAAACGACGAGTCTTCCGTCGTCGAGAACATCGTCACAAGCGCCGAGGACGGATCGGCGACGATCCGTCAAGCCGTTGCCGGCGGATTCGCCGAGGAACGAACCAAGCTCGATGCGTTTATCGTCGCGCAGAACAAGCTCACGGCTAAGATCGCAGTGGAGCGCGCTTTCCTTGAATCGCAGGCGGAACTCTTCGTCTTGCTGCTTATCGGCGCGCTTGTCTTCACTTCGTGCGTCTCGCTCGCCGTGGCGTTCTACATCGGGTGGAAGACGATCATGCAGGTCAGCGATGCGGCCTCGCTGCTCTCCAAGACGGCGGATCTCATCGCGTCGGGCGATTTCACCGGCCGGGTGGATATCAAGACTGAAGACGAACTCGAGGAGCTCGGTGGTGCCGTCAACGACATGGTCGAGAAGCTCGGCGGATCCTTGCAGCAAGTGCAGCAGGCCGTCAATGAATCGACGGTCGCGGTCATGCAGATCGCCACGACCGCACAAGAGCAAGAGCGAATGACCACGCAGCAGTCGGTCGCGATGAGTGAGATCTCACAGACGATTCAAGAGCTGAACGCAGCCTCGCAGACCACCGCGCTGCAGGCGGAGAGCGTCTCGACGAAATCGCTTGAAAGCGCCGACATCGCGCGGCGCGGCCGCGCAGACGTCGAGACCAACGTCTCGATGATGCTCGCGCTGCGCGACCGTTTCCGTCAGACCTCGGACAGAATCGCGCACCTCTCGGAACAGATCGCGCAGATCGGCACGATCACCCGCACGGTCGCCGATTTCGCCGCTCAGACCAATCTGCTCGCGCTGAACGCCGCCGTGGAAGCCGCGCGCGCGGGCGAGCAAGGCCGGGGCTTCGCCGTCGTCGCGGCCGAGATCCGCAAGCTTGCCGATCAGAGCAAGACCGCCACCGAACGCATCGATTCGCTCACGCACGAAGTGCAGCGCGCATCCGACGAATCGGTCATGGCCATGATCGAAGGCAGCCGCAACGTGGACGACAACGCGAGTCACGCGGCGCAGACCGGTCAGGCGATCGCGGAGATCATCGAGACGCTGCAGCACACGGTGGACTCAATGCAAGAGATCGCGCTGGCCGCTAAGCAGCAAAGCCACGGCATCGAACAGGTCACGCAGAGCATTACGTCTATCAATGCCGCGATGCGCGATACCGTCTCCGCAACTGGGCAGACGCAAGAGGCGACTTCCCGGTTGAACGACCTCGCGCTCGGACTCAAACGCCTCGTCGCAGCTTACCGAATCTAGGAACCAACAGCCGATGGCAATGTCTCCGGAAGACCTGGTCGAGCTTAAGCAAATATTCAGAGCGGAGTGCGACGAGCATCTCGGCGCGCTCAACGGTTTGCTTATGACGCTCGAACGGCAGCCGGACGACGCTGCCACTCTAAACGAGACGTTCCGCCGGATGCATAGCGTCAAGGGTGCGGCGCGCATGGTGGGCTACGCCGGCATCGAGGCGGTCGGTCACGGACTGGAGTCGATGCTTGCGGATGCTCGCAGCGGCACCCAGGCGTTGAACAAGGCGTCGATCGCACTTCTCTTCAGCGCGACCGACACGATACGAGATCTCATGGCGGCCGGCGCGGGCATGTCGGAGGACGAACTGCCCGTGCAGGAGATGCTCGCGCGCATGGCCCTCTTCCGAGACGGTGAGTCCGTTGCCGCGTCCAAGCCAAAGCAGGCGGCGAAACCGACGAAAGAAACGCCGCCCGTTCAGCTTCGCTCGCTCCCCACGCCGGCCGGCGCAGTCGTGCCGATCGCTCCCGAACGTGGACGCGACGACACGTCAGGCGACATGGTGCGCGTCGGCGCGGATAAGATCGACCGCCTCATAGCCCTGCGCGGCGAGCTTCTTCGCCAATTCACCTCGGAAGAACAAGATGTTCGCAGTTTAGTCTCCGCGGCAGACGCGACATTTGCGGACGTGGAAGGCGGGCTGCGGTCGCGGTCCGACGCCGACGCGACGCCGGAGCGCAAGCGCCTCTTCGATAGCGTGCGCCGCCAACGCGAATCGCTGCAAGCCGCCGTCGGACGAATCGACGACCGCAACCTGCAGCGCTTCGGACTTCTGGAAAGTCTTCGCGACAGTCTGGCGGATCTACGGATGCTCCCCGCCGGAACCATCCTGCAGCCGCTCGCGCGCGTCGTGCGCGACATCTCGCAGCTTCAAGATAAAGACGCCGAGCTTTCCATCGCCGGCGCCGACATCGCACTCGACAAAGTCGTGCTCGAAGCGATCAAAGAGCCGCTGATCCATCTCGTCCGCAATGCGGTTGCTCATGGCATCGAACCGCCGGCGCTTAGACTGCTCGCCGGAAAACGGGCGACGGGAACGGTGAAGGTATCGGTCACCACGGGCAGCTCGAGTGCGACCGTCAAGGTCGAAGATGACGGCGCCGGCATCGATACGGCCGCGGTGCGCCGCGCCGTCGTCGCCAACGGTTATGCGACGGCCGAAGACGCGGCGGTGATCTCGGACTTTAGATTGCTGCAATACCTTTTCAAACCGGGCTTCTCCACAAGTGCGTCGGCCGACAACATCAGCGGGCGCGGCGTGGGTCTCGACGTCGTCGCCGATCGCGTCACGCAGTTGCGCGGCAGTTATCACGTCGAAAGCACGCACGGCGTCGGCACGCGTTTCATACTTCGAGTTCCGGTCAGCTTGCTGACTTCTTCGGTCTTAGCCGTCCACGACGGAACGACCGAGGTCTTCCTTCGTCAGACCGACATCCACGAAGCCGTGTCGTTGAAACCGGAGCACGTGATCAACGTCGAGGGACGCATCAGCGCCACGGTGCGCGACGAAGTCATGCCCGTCTTGCCGCTGGCGTCGATCATGGGCGGACCTGCGCATGTGAGCTTCGGCCGCGACGGCGTGGTGGCAGCGATCATCATCAAAGACGGCGAACGGCGCGCGGCGGTCGTCGTCGAGGCGCTCGCCGGACTGTCCGATGTCATCGTCAAGCCGTTGCCGCGGCCGCTCGGGCGCATCGCCGGAATCGCCGGCTATGCGATATCGACGACCGGTCTGCCGCTCTGCGTCCTCGACGGCGAGCATTTCGTTCGTTCTGCTCACGAACGCGGCGCGGTGGGCAATGTGATCCGCGAGAAGCCTGCCGTCAAACGGCGGCTGCTCATCGCCGACGATTCCCTCACCACGCGGACGCTGCTTCGCAATATCATGATCAGCGCGGGCTACGAGGTGGAGACGGCCATCGACGGCGTCGATGCGTGGAACAAAGCGTCCACCATGAAGTTCGATTGCATCATGAGCGACATCGAGATGCCGAACATGAACGGTTGGGAGTTCTGCGAGCGCGTGAAACGGGATGCGCGCCTCGCCGATACGCCGATCGTGCTCGTCACCTCGCTTTCTCGGGAAGACGAACGCCGGCGTGGCCTCGAGTTGGGCGCTGACGCCTATGTCGTCAAGGGCTTGTTCAACGAGACGCAGCTGCTCGAGACCGTGGAAAGGCTCGTCGCGTGATCAAGAGCCGCTGGGCTCGCGTTTTGATCGTCGAAGACTCGCCGGTCGCGGGCCGGATCTTGTCGGACGGGATTTCACGCGACCAGCGTCTGGCTGTCGCCGGCATCGCCGTGACCGCGCGCAGCGCCGTCGAGATGGCCGAGCGGCTTCGACCCGACGTGATCACGCTCGACCTCGTGCTGCCCGACGAGAGCGGCCTACGCGTGGTGCAGCGCGTGCTGCATACGCGTCACGTTCCGATCATCATCGTCAGCACGCTTGGCGTTGACGGAAGCGAATCGATGCCGTTTCTCGCACTCGCTGCGGGCGCGGCCGACGTCATCGTCAAACCCGCCGGCAACGAGTCGGCGCTCCGTTCCTTCTTTCCCGATCTCAACGAACGCATCGCCACTCTGGCCTCCGCTCACGCCGTGCCGACACACACGCCGCTCGAACGCGTACGCGCGCGCGGCGCCGATATGCCTTCGCGCAGCGCCGCTATCGAATGTGTGGTGATCGGCGCATCGACCGGAGGCCCGCCGGCACTCGTCGAACTGCTCACAGGTCTAGGGCCGGATTTTCCGGCGCCGATCATCATCGTGCAGCATATCGCGGCGCCGTTCATCGAAGGGCTCGTGCGCTGGCTTGACAAGGAGACGCCGCTTACCGTTACCTTGGCCGAAAACGGCACGAAGCCGGTCCGAGGCCGCGCCTATCTTGCGCCATCCGGCGCCGATCTCGTCTTCGAAACCGACGGGCGTCTTCGCGTTGTTCCGGTGACCACCGAACGCCGGGCGATCGCGCCGTCGGCGGACGCGCTCTTTTCGTCAGCAGCCGAAATCTATGGCGCGCGTTGTGCGGGCGTCCTATTGACTGGAATGGGTAGGGACGGAGCTGATGGTTTGCTGAAGCTCCGCACGAAGGGAGCGAAGACCTTTGCTCAAGATGAGCGGAGCTGCACCGTATTCGGAATGCCTGCCGCGGCGGGGCGACTGGGAGCCGTCGAAGCATTTGGCGAACCAAAAGCTATCGCTGGGCGCCTACGCAAACTGGCCGCTCGACTCGAAAGGATGTCCTGATGAGGCAGACCGTCCTACTTGTGGACGACAGCGTCACCCAATCGTTCGCGTTGAAGCTCGCGCTCCAGCGTGCCGGTTTTCGCGTGCTCACCGCCCCCGACGGCCGGACCGCATTGAAGATGATCGCCGCCGAGGTGCCCGACCTCGTAGTCGCGGATGTGATCATGCCGATGATGGACGGCTACGAGCTGTGTCGGCAGATCAAAGATAATGCGCCGACTGCGAACACGCCGGTCATCCTCATGAGCGGTCTGGGTGAGACCCACGATCAATATTGGCGCAAGCATGCCGGCGCCGACCTCTATGTGGCAAAGACGGCCGACGCCACCAAACTCGTCAAAGCCGTTGAAGATCTCGTGTCGGGCAATGCGCCCGATCCCGACGGCATCACGTAACCCCGTCCCGTAGGAGGGCAAGCATCGATTGCCCTGTCCTGTAGGAGGGTGAGCAACGCTCACCCATTTTTTGGGCAAGCGTTGCTTGCCCTAGTACGTTGGCCCTCCTACATATTCGCTTTGATCTCACGCAGCAACGCCGCTGCGTGCTTGAGCGCCTCGGCGCTTTCACCATCGCCCGCCAGCATGCGGGCGATTTCCGTTCGGACGGCAACGCGGCCGCCAAGCGATCCAGCCTCAACGATCGTCCGCCCTTTTCGGACCACCTTCGTCAACGCGACGTGATGGTCGGCGAACGCCGCGATCTGAGCCAAATGCGTCACGCACAGGACCTGCGCGCGGACACTTAGTTCTGCGATGCGCGCGCCCACCGCTCGCGCGGCGGCTCCGCCGATGCCGGCGTCGATCTCATCGAGCACGACGATCGGATGAGGATCGACGTCCGCAAATGCGAGCTTGAGCGCGAGGAGCAAACGCGAGAGTTCTCCGCCGGAAGCCGCTTTTGTAATGGGCCGGAGCGGCTCATTGGGATTGAGCGCCGCCAAGAATTCGACCGAGTCGCCACCCGACGCGCCGATGCCGCCTGCGCGCGGCTCGACCACGCAGGAAAACGTGGCTCCCCGCATGCCTAGTTCTTGCAGTTCGGATTGGGCGCGAAGCGCCAACCGGTCGCCCGCCGCTATGCGCTCGCGAGTGAGCTTGGCGGCGGTCTGCGAGAGAATCGTTTCGCGTTCGCGCAGACGCGCTTCGACCAGCGCGATCTCCTGATCACGCCGCTCGAGCCGCTCCGCCTCTGCAGCCGCACGCTTACCCGCTTCGAGGACATCGACAATGCCCGGTCCATGCTTCTTGAGCAATGCTTCGATCGCGTCGATGCGATCGTCGATCTCATCGACTTGCCCGGACTGAAGCGCGCCGTCGTCGCCGAGCGCCGCAAGCGATGCCGTCACGTCCTGCGCCGCGCCCTGCAGTCCGCGAATGGTTTGGGCGATCTCGCCGAGCTGCGCGCCGATGGCTGCGACGCCGTCCATCGCCTTCGCTGCGCGTCCGAGACTCGCGACGGCGCCGCGATCGCCGTCGGAAAGCGCGCTTGCCGCAAGGTCGATCGCTTGCGCGATCTTCGTGGCGTGTGCGAGCAGGGAGCGCCGCTCGCGCAGCCGCTCGAGCTCGCCCTCCTGCAGATTCGCGCCGGCGATCTCGCGCGATGCGAACCGCGCGTCTTCGAGACGGCGTTCCAACCGCGCGTCGTCGATGCGCAGTCCATCGACCTCGACGTTCAACGCACGCAGGTCTTCGACCAACCCCGCGCATTCGGCGCGTAGCGACAGGGCCGCATCGCCCGCATACGCATCGAGCATCGAGAGATGGCGCGCCGGCTGCAGGAGCACCTGATGCTCGTGCTGGCCGACGACGTCGAGCATGATCTGCCTGAGCTCGCGCAACTGGCCGGCCGTGGCGGGCTTGCCATTGATGCGCGCCGACGATCGTCCGCCGGCCGTGATCTCTCTGGAGACGACCAAAGGGCCGCCCGCCTCGAGGTCGTCGTCGGAAAAGCCGTTTTCGATCAACCAGGCGCCTGCTTCAGGCGCGCTTTCCAATTCGACGAACGCGCATGCGCGCGCCGCGCCCGCGCGCACCACATCCGCTCCGGCGCGCTCTCCAAAGGCGAACCCAAGGGCGTCGATCACCATCGACTTGCCGCTTCCGGTCTCGCCTGTGAAGGCATTGAGTCCAGGTCCAACGTCCGCGGTGGTGCGGTCGATGAGGCCGAAGCCCTCGACCGTCAGCGAGCGCAGCCGCCCTCTAGGCGCCGTTCTTGCTGTCATGCGCATCGGCGTCCAGCGAGCGCTTGATGGACGAACCCCAGTGAAGCTTGCGTTCGAGCAGTTGAAAGAACATCCGGTCGTTTGAACAGACGAAGAGCACCGGCTGTTGCGCTTTGACGACGGTGACGACGCTGCCGCCAGGCAGATCGAGCTCCTCGCGACCGTCGGCGAAAAGTTTTGTCCCCGGCCCGGTGCGAGGCACGCTCACGCGAATCCGTTCGTCTGCGCGCACGACGAGCGGGCGCGAGAACAGCGTGTGCGGACAGATGGGCGCGATGCCCAGCGCTTCGAGCCGCGGCGCCATGATCGGTCCGCCCGCCGAGAGGAAGTACGCCGTGCTGCCGGTCGGACTTGAGACCACGATGCCGTCGGCAGGAATGTCGGCTACGCGTTCGCCGCCGATCTCGATGCCGAACGTGAGCGTGCGGCCGTGCTGCTTGCGGTCGATGTGGATTTCGTTGAGCGCGAAATACGTGCCCGGCATGCCTTCTACCGATGCTTGCAACGCGATGCGCGATTCGATCTCGACGCCGTCACGAAGCACTCGCGCGAGCCCTTCGGTGAAATCACGCCGGTCCAATTGCGTGAGGAAACCCATGCGGCCGAAATCAACGCCGAGGATAGGGATATCGAGCGGCGCGGCAAGATGCGCGGCCTGGAGCAGGGTGCCGTCGCCGCCGAACGACACCATGAGATCGGCGCCGCCGGGGAACGACTGGCTCGCCGTGATGCCGGCCGACTTCACCGCTGCGGCCTGGTCCGGACGCATCTGCACGGCGGCATCTTGCCCGATCGCGACCGCCGCCGCATTTCGAGCGGCCTCGAGCGCTGCGGGCCGCGCCGAATCCACGAACAGCGCGAGACTCTTCACAGCGTGCCGGATCATGTGTCGAGCGTTTCGTGGGCGCGGCGCACCGTACCCGCCACGTCCAATTCCGCGCGAGCGGGCGGCGCATCGCCGCGCGTCGCGCCCAATAAGAACTCGATATTTCCAGCCGGACCTTTGACGGGCGAATGAGTCAACTCAAGCGGCGTGAGGCCGGCTGCAGCGAATGCGGTCATGACGCTTTCGATAGCAGCAGTCTGCGCAGCAGGATCGCGCACGACGCCACCCGATCCGACTGCCGCTCGCCCAGCCTCGAACTGCGGTTTGATCAAGCAGACGGCCTTGCCGTCCTGCGACAGCGCGGCGGCGAAATTGCCGCACAGCTTCGAAAGCGAGATGAACGAGACGTCGGCGCACAAAAATGCGAACGGCGCCCCGAGCACCGCGACATCGGCGGACCGGAAGTTGCAGCGTTCGACCACCGTGACGCGCGGGTCGTTGCGAAGGCGCCACGCGAGCTGACCGTAACCAACGTCGACGGAAGTCACGCTTGCCGCGCCGCGTTGAAGCAAACAGTCGGTGAAGCCGCCCGTCGACGCGCCGACATCGAGACATTTCAATCCCTCGACCTGCCAGCCGAATTCCTGAAGCGCGTGCTCGAGTTTGAGCCCACCGCGGCTGACGAAGCGAGCGCCGCCTTCGATTTCGAGGTTGACATCGATGCCGACGAACGAGCCGGACTTGGTATGCGGCACGCCGTCCACACGCACCAAGCCCGCGAGCACCAATGCTTGCGCGTGCTCGCGCGAACAACCCGCGCGCTCTGCCACAAGCACATCGAGACGCCGCTTATCCTTCTTCGTCGCCCTCGTCCTCGTCGCCGAGTTCGTCCTCGTCAGGAGGCTCGGCCTCGTCGTCGCCGCCGGCTTTGAGCGCCTCCTTCACCTGCACTTCGGCTTCGGCGAGTTTGTCGCGACAGACTCTTGCGAGCGTCGTGCCTTCCTTGAAGAGCGCGATCGACTCGTCCAACGGTAGATTTCCGTCATCGAGTTTGTCGACGATCTTCTCAAGTCGCGCCAGCGCCTGCTCGAAAGTTGGACCCTTTTCGGGCTCGGACTTGCCTTTGGTCTTAGTCATTCGTCTCCTCGATCATGTCGACGGTTGCTTTAAGCCCGCCACGACGCAATGTGACACCGATCCGTTCACCCGCCGCGGTCGCCGCCGCGTCGCTGATCACGCGGTCGTTCGCGTCGAAGACGATCGCGTATCCGCGCGCGAGCGTGGCGTGCGGACCGAGCACGGTCAAACGAGCGTGCGTGAGGTCGAATGCACCCCGGCGTGCGAGTGCGATGCGGCCAAACCCGGCGGCAAGCCGTTCGCGCGCCGTGCGCCATCGTGAGAGCGCACGGTCGATCGCACGCGGTCCCGCGGCGCGCGCACGCGCCATCGAATCTGCGATACGCCGGCGTGCCTCGTGAAGCCGGCGGCGCGGATCGCCGCGGCGCAAGCCGGCGGACAGGTCGTCGACGATCTGCGCCGCGGCGCCGATGATGCCGTCCGGCGCGCGCAGGAGCGCGTCGAGCGCGCGCTCGCTGCGGCCGCGAGCGAGATCGACGGACCGGCTGAGGCTTCGCGCCAGACGGCTCTCGAGTTGTGACACGCGGCGCAGCAGCGCGTACCGGTCGGACGTGACGATCTCTGCTGCGGCGGTCGGCGTGGCGGCACGCTTATCCGCCACGAAATCGGCGATGGTGAAGTCGGTCTCGTGCCCGATGGCGCTGATCACCGGGCGGGCGCACGCGGCGATGGCGCGCGCGACCGCCTCCGAGTTGAACGCCCATAGATCCTCGATGGATCCTCCGCCGCGTGCGATGACGACGACATCGACCGGCAATCGGCCCGCGCGCGCGATGGCTGCGGCCAAGAGCGGCGCCGCGCTTTCGCCCTGGACGGGCGCGTGAACAACGGTGATGGCGACGTGGCCCCCGCGCCGGCGGCACGTCGTGACGAAATCTTGCAACGCCGCCGCACCACGGCTCGTCACGATGGCGACGCTGCTCACGAACGCCGGAATCTGTCGCTTTCGTTCGGCTTCGAAGAGCCCTTCGCGGCGCAGCTTCTCTTTCAGCAGTTCGAACAGCCGGTGCAGCGCTCCGCGGCCTTGCGGCACGACATCATCGACCGTGAGCTGGAACTGACTGCGTTCTTTGTAGATGTTGAGGCGGCCGGACAATTCGACTGCCGCTCCGTCGGCCAATGGAAACGGTACATCGAGCCTCGCGACCGTTGAACGCCAGACCACGCACGCCACCAACCCGTCGTTGTCCTTGAGATTGAAATACGCGTGCCCGCTTGGCGCCAGCGTACATTTCGAGATCTCGCCGGTCACGCGCACGCGGTTGGGAAAGGCGGATTCCAGCGCGCTCTTGACCGCGCGGCACAATTCGCCGACAGTCATCGCCGGGGCGTCGAAAAGGGTTGTGCGCATGACGTTACGGTGTGGAGGTAGGAAGAGGCGACGGTGCCTCCGGCGCCGGCGGTTGCGTGGGCTCCGGCGACTGCAACGGCTCGGGCGTGCCGCCCGGCCCCGGGGTTGGCGTGGATTGCCACGCCGGCAGCACGTTAGCGTCGTCTATCGGGCCGATGAGCTGGGCGCCTTTGCTTACGACGGGCCGCACCGGCGCGCAATAGGCGAGGGGCGCCGTGCCGTTCAAAAAATATTCGCCCTCGCCGCCCTGGCCTGGAAGCGCGCGCCGGTTTTGGCCGGCGCAGATGCGCACTTCTTGGACGTCGGGCGGCTGCGACGCGAAATCTTGCGCCTTCACCGGCGCGAGCGCGCGTTTCATGAACGCCGCCCAGATCAGCGCCGGCACGTTACCGCCGTACGATTCGTACATCTTCGAATAGTCGTCGTTGCCCACCCAGACAGCCGCGGACAATTGCGGCACGAAGCCCACGAACCAGGCATCGCGAAAGTCCGACGTCGTGCCGGTCTTGCCGGCGGCCGGACGTCCGATGATCGCGTTCGGGTAGCCTGTGCCCGCTTGGATCACGCTTTCCATCATGGTGGTCATGATAAAGGCGGTCCCGCTCGACAGTGCGACCCGCCGTTGCGGATAGCGATTGTCGAGGATGATCGATCCATATTTGTCCGTCACGAAGCGGATTCCGGTTGGCGGCGTATACACGCCGCCGTCCGCGATCGTGGAATAACCGGACACCATGTCGAGCGGCGAGACGACGCCCGTGCCGAGCGCGAGCGAAAGGTCGGGCTGCAGGTCCTCGGTGATGCCCATCTTGTGCGCGTAGTCGATGACCGTGTCGATGCCGATCGTTTGCGCGAGCTTCACCGCGACCACGTTGCGGGAGAGAGCGAATGCTCGCCGCAGCGTGATCTCGCCCAGAAATCGGTGGTCGTCATCCATGGGCTTGTAGTCGGTGCCGTCGCCGGCGGTCAGCGTGATCGGCGTGTCGCCGTAGATCGACGACACGGGTACGCCGCGATCCACGGCCGCGGAGTACACAAAGCCTTTGAACGATGAGCCCGGCTGACGTCGCGCCTGCCATGCGCGGTTGAACTGGCTCTTCGCCGAGAAACCAACGCCGCCGACCATCGCCTCTATCTCGCCGCTGCGCGGATCCTCGGCGACGAGCGCGCCTTGGTGCATGCCGTAGCCCCCCGCGAATCCCGCCGCGACGCCGCTCGTCACTGCTTTCTGCGCGATGTCTTCGAGCTTGGGATCGAGCGACGTATAGATGGTCAGGCCGCCATGAAGGAGTTGGTCGTCACTGTACGTCTTTTCAAGTTCGGCGATCACGTAGGTGGTGAAGTATGGATAGCGGTACGCCTCGACGCCGGCGGAGCGCGCGCCGACGAAGTGCAGCTTCGCCTGCGCCGCAGCTTCGGCTTGCGAGCGCGTGATGAATCCGCCCGCTTCCATACGGTCCAGCACGTGCACTTGGCGCTCTTTCGCCGACTGCAGGTCGGCGTAAGGCGAATAGGCCGAAGGCGCCGCCACGACGCCCGCGAGCATCGCGGCCTCGGGCAGCGTCAGTTTGGCGACGTCCTTGCCGAAATATGCGTGACTTGCGGCTTGCACGCCGTACGCGCCAGCCCCGAAGTAGATGAGGTTGAGGTATCGTTCGAGGATTTCGTCCTTCGTGTAGTAGCGCTCGATCTGCATCGCGAGCATCGCTTCTTCGATCTTCCGGCGGATCGTCTGTTCGTTGGTCAAGAAGAGATTGCGAGCGAGCTGCTGCGTGATGGTGCTTGCGCCTTGCGTGATCCGCTCGTGGTTATAGTTCGCCAACGCTGCGCGCATGATGCCGCGGATGTCCACGCCGTGGTGCTGGTAGAATCGCTCGTCTTCGGTCGCGACGATGGCTTGGCGCATCACTTGCGGGATATCGGTGATGGGCACGTAGACGCGGTCCTTGTCGTACAGGCGGGCCAAGACGACGCCGTCGCGCGAGAGGATGCGCGTGGTCGCGGCCGGTTCGATGTCCGACAAGCGGTCGATGCTCGGCAAATTCCGTCCGTACATGGTGACGATCGCAGCCGTGCCGATCGCCGCGCATAAGATGACGAGCGCGAACAGCATCGCGGCCACCGCGGCCCAAATGCGCGCAATCCGAAGCCAATCTCTTCGCGCGGCGCCCGTCAACGAGCGGGCCGGTCGACGGGAGTTTTTGCAAACGCGTCGAGCACGCCGTTGACGAATCCCGGGCTTGCGTCCGTGGACATGCGCCGCGCCAATTCAACCGCGTGATTTATCACCGCCGTGGTCTCCGCCTCGGGCCGGTTGCGAAGCTCCCACGCGCACATGTCGAGCAAGAGCCTATCGACGCCCGGCAACCGCTGCATCGTCCACCGCCTCAAGTGCGGCGCGAGCTCCGACTCCAACTCGGCTTTCGAGGACAGGGTGCCCCGCACGATCAGTTCGACGAGCTGCCAGTCGGTCGCGCGCGGCGCGTCGGCGCGGCTGTCGATCGCGGGATAGTCGGGTTCGTACGGATCTTCTTCCGCCGCCAGGTCGCCGCGTCCGAATACGCCCACTTCGTCGCGCGCCTGGGCGAGCACGTCCTCTAGGGGCATGGCGCCGATGTCGACCGCATAGAGGATCTCAAGCGCGACGCGGTGCTCGCGGCGTTCAACCGCCATGCGATCCGGCAGCCGCTGTTTGCGGCGAGAGCAGTTCTTCGCGCAGCCACGTCACGTGCGTCCGTCCCTCGACGAACGACGGGTTCATCATGATCCGTTGATGCAAGCCGAGGGTGGTGGCCAGCCCGCGCACTTCGGTCTCGAAGAGCGCGCGCCGCATCCTCGAGATCGCGTCGTTGCGGTCGCGGCCGGATGCCGTGATCTTCGCGAGCAGCGAATCGTAGTATGGCGGCACTTCACAGCCGGTATAGATGTGCGTGTCGACGCGGATTCCCGGTCCGCCCGGCATGAGCACGCTTCCGAGCCGGCCGGCCGCAGGGGTGAACTTCTTGTCGGGATCCTCTGCGTTGATGCGGCATTCGATGGCGTGACCGCGCGGTTTGATATCCTCCTGCCGGCGCGTCAGCCGCTCGCCCGCGGCGATGCGGATCTGCCACTTCACGAGATCGACGCCGTACACGACTTCGGTGACCGGATGCTCGACTTGGATGCGCGTGTTCATCTCCATGAAAAAGAACTTGCCGTCTTCGGTGACGAGAAATTCGAGCGTGCCTGCGTTCGCGTAGCCGCAAGCGCGCGATGCGCGGACCGCCGCTTCGTAGAGCTTCATGCGAAGGTCGGCGTCGAGGTTGTGCGCTGGCGCTTCTTCCAGAAGTTTTTGGTGCGACGGTTTTTGCACGGAACAGTCACGCTCGCCGACGTGGATCACGTGACCGTACTCGTCGGCCAACACCTGCACTTCGATGTGGCGCGGCCGCACGAGCAGTTTCTCGATGTAAACGCCGCCGTTGCCGAACGCCGCTTGGGCCTCGCCGCCCGCGGCGGTGAGTCCGGCCGCGAGATCGGCATCGCGCCCGACGATCCGCATGCCCTTGCCGCCGCCACCCGCGGTGGCCTTGATGAGCACCGGGTAGCCGGCTTCGGCGCAGAATTTCTTCGCTTCGGTCAGCGAGTCGATGATGCCTGACCCCGGAATGACCGGCACGCCGGCTTCCAACATCCGATGCTTTGCGCTGGCTTTGTCGCCCATCAATGCGATCGCGGTCGCCGGCGGACCGATGAATTTGATGCCGTGCGATGCGCAGATCTCGGCGAAGCCCGCGTTCTCGGAGAGAAAGCCGTAGCCCGGGTGGATGGCGTCCACCCCCGCAAGTTCCGCGGCGCTGATGATGTTCGGCACGTTGAGGTACGATCGGCCGCTCGGCCCGGGGCCGACGCAAAACGCTTCATCGGCAAACCGCACGTGCAGCGAGTTGCGATCGGCCTCCGAGAATATCGCGACGCTCTTGCAATCGAGTTCGCGGCACGCGCGGATGATGCGAAGCGCGATCTCGCCGCGGTTGGCGATCAAGACTTTGTTGAACAAGGTGTTCCTATTTCAGATCCCCGGCGGCGATGTTCGGCCCGGGTCGACCGAATTCAAGAGCGGCTCGAGCGCGTATCCGAATTCGTCCACCGCATCTTCGACCGGCTCGACGAATCCGGTGCGCGCGTCGACGGCGCTTTCGGCTTGCGGCGGGATGTCGCCGCGTTCGACGACGAACAGCACCTCGCCGAACTCGACAGCCTGACCGTCTTCGACTGCTTGCGCGACGAAAAAGCATGGTGCGCCCGCGCGCACGGGATTGCGTAACTTCAACGCTTCCACGAAACCGAGGACGCGGTCCGCGGCAACCCGTTCGCCAAACTCCGGAACGTCGGGTGCGGGCCTGAAAACGCCGACAGCTTCGGCGTTGATCGTGTCGTAGGCGCGACCCGGTTCGCCTTCTTGGATTTTCGGCGCGTGCGACGACTTTGGGGCGGCCGAGGGCTTTGCGCCATCGGCTGCGCTCGGCGCGGCCTTGACCAAGGTGACCATGCCATCCGCCGTGCGAACGCGCAGTTGCATCAGCGGCAATTGAGCGAATATCCGAGCGAGCGGAGCGACGCGTTCGTTGACAAAGGACAATAGCTCGGTCGTGTCCGCTTCTTCGTGGTTATCGGTCACGGGCATCTGTTTCGCGTTGCCGCACCGGGGAGCCTGTTCGACGCGTCCCCCAGACGACCATCGCATACGCCGTGCGGCGCACGATCTCACCTGGCTGCCAAGTTTTTCGCATCGCCGCGACGCCGTCGCGAAACTCCTCATCCGACAGCAGATGGAACGATGACAAGTACTTTCGCTGCACCTTTGCGATGATAGCCTCTGCAGGATCGTCCAGCTCTAGAGCGATCAGTCTCGCGTCCACCCGCGCAAAATCCGCGCGCCTCATCGCCGCTTCCAACTGTTGAAGGCTCGGGAAGCGCGCCAAGTCCAGCGCCGCCATCGACGGGAAGAATGGAGCGAATTCCGATTCGACGAAGTGGCGATGCGGAAACGATGCCAACGAAAGCGCACCGCCGGGCGCAAGCGCCGCACATGCGCGATGGCAAAAAGCAGGCACGTCCAGGTACTGCAAGGCGTAGAACGCCGTGATGGCGTCGTAGTTCCCGCCGGGCAGCGCGACGTTGGCATCGCCGCGTATGTAATCGGGAGGGATCCCGTCTTCGGCGAATTTCGTGGCGCGCGCGGCTGCGAGCATCGTCTCGCTCTTGTCCACGCCGCTGACGCGTGCGCCGCGCGCCGCCATCGCGCGCGTGAAGCGGCCCGTGCCACAACCGACATCCAGAACGAGCTTGCCGTTCAAAGATCCTAGCGCCGAAATCGCGGCATCGAGCACCGCCGTATCGAACGCCGAAAAAGGACGCAATTCTGCGTACGCGTCTCCGGCGCCGCCCGGCGCGTCGTAGTCGAGCGAACGCGGCGGCGCGAGGTGCGCCGTGCCGGACATCCGCCGCACGCCTTGTCGGTCGGCGAGCGGCAAGGCCAGGAGCAATTCGCCGACCGTCTTGCCGGTGCCGGGCACCCGCGTGCCGGACGCAACCTCTGCTAGAGGCTCGAGCACAAAGGCGCGATTGGCAAGCTGCGGATGCGGCACGATGCACGCCGCCTCGTCGAGCGATTCGTCGGCGTAGAGGAGCAGGTCGAGATCGATGGTGCGCGGTCCATAGCGGACGTCGCGCACGCGCCCGAACTCGCGCTCGATCCCAATCAGCGCATCCACGAGACGCGGCGGCGTGAGCGTCGTCTCCACGGCGGCGACGGCGTTGACGAATCGCGGCTGGTCAATAAGACCCCACGGTTGTGTGAGGTAAAGATCGGAGACCGCGAGCACCCGGCCCACGCGCTCGAGAGCGGCAAGACCCTCACGCACGTATCCTGCCGAGTCGCACATGTTCGAACCGAGGCCGATGTGCGCGAGCACAGGCTTCACCGGCCGCGCGAGAGTTCGACCTCGGGCGTCGCGCCGTCGAGCAGGCGCGGTTTGCGCACGCGGACTGTTGCGCGCTCGACGCGAGAATCGTCGAACATCTCCGCAAGACAAGCATCGGCGAGCGATTCGAGCAAGACGAACGAGCGCTGCGTCACGATTCGCTCGCACGACTGAAGCACAGAATCGTAGTCGAGAGCCAGAGATAGGTCGTCGCCGCCGATGGCAGCCTCGCAATCGAGATGCAGCTCCACGTCGAGGTCGATCGGCTGAAGGCGCTCGCGCTCGGCTTCGGTAGCACCGTGGTGCCCCCAAAATCGCATGTCGCGGATGCGGATAATGCCGGGTTTCACGACGGACGCCGGACGATCGCGTCGGCCACCGCCGCGGCGGCGAGCATCTCCTCGACGTCGTGCACGCGCACGATATCGGCGCCTCCGGCGATCGCTAACACGACCGACGCGGCGGTTCCGAACGCGCGCCGCTCCACGGATAGTCCGGTGAGCGCGCCGATGAACGATTTGCGCGATGTGCCGACAAGCAACGGAAACGGCAATCGCGCCGCGATCTCGTGTAGGCGGGCGAGTATCTCGATGTTGTGGACGGCGGTCTTGCCGAAACCGATTCCGGGATCGACGATGATCCTGTCCGCCCGCACGCCTGCTTCTTGCGCGTCGCGCGCGCCGCGCTCAAGCGACTCGATGACGATCTCCACGACGTCGCCGTCGTAGTCCGGCGATGCGCGGTTGTGCATGACGACGAGCGGCGCGTTCGCGCGCGCTGCGGCTTCAGAGATGCCGGGCAGCGCGCCCCAGACGCAATTCACCATGTCGGCGCCGGCGTCGAGCGCAGCGCGCGCCACCGCCGGCTTGAATGTATCGATGGAGATCGGCGTTTCGACGGCGGCCCGCACCGCCGCTATCACCGGCAGCACGCGCTCCAACTCTTCGCTTTCGGACACCGGAGTGTGCCCCGGCCTCGTCGATTCGCCGCCGACGTCGAGCAGGTGACAGCCGGCCGCGGCGAACGCGCGCGCGCGCCGCACGGCAGCGCCTGAGTCGGCGCCTATGCCGTCGCCGGAAAATGAATCGGGGGTCGCGTTGATGATCCCCATGACGTATGTCCGCTCGCCCCACGCGAACGTCGCGCCGCGCAGTCGCAAGGGTGAAGGGCGACGTGCGAGTTCAGACCTGGGCATGGCGCGGATCGGCGACGTTGTCGAGGAACCAGCGGCGCAGTTCGCCCACGAGATATGTAGAACCGGTGACGACGATGATATCTTCCGCCGCAGCCATGCGCCGCGCGAGCATGAGCGCCTCTTCCGGATCTTCGACCGCGCGCGCGGTGAGACCGTGCAATTGCGCGGCGTTGGCGAGGTTATACGGCCGTACGGGCCGGAGATGCGACTCCGGGAACGTGGTGAAGATGAACTGCGCGGGCAGACCCTCCCATGCGCTTAACATGCCCGGCACGTCTTTGCCGTCGGCGATCGCGCTGACAAACGTCAGCCGCCGGTCCGGAAAATGACGCTCGATCGACTGGCGCAGCGCGAACGCTTTTTCCGCGTTGTGGGCGATGTCGAAGACGATCGACGGACGTCCCGGGAAGTATTCCATGCGCCCCGGCAAGGAAATATTTTCGAGGCCGCGCGCGACAGCGGCCGCACTGAACGGCAGCGCGCTCTCGACCTGCTCGCACGCGACGATGGCGGTGGCCGCATTGAGCAGCTGAAATCCACCCAGCACGGGCAGATCGAACTTGTACTCGCGCAGCGGTGTGTTGACTCTCGTGCGTTGCACGAGCGGATCGGGGGTTTCGATCCATTCGACTTGCGCCGCTTCCTGCACGACCGTGAGCGGCGCACGTTTTCGTTCTGCGGCGGCGCGAATGACCGCGAGCGCTTCCGGGTTTTCGGCGGCTGTGACCACCGGAATTTTATCTTTTATGATGCCGCTCTTGTCGGTCGCGATAGCCGCGATGGTGTCGCCGAGCACGTCGCCGTGATCGCCGCCGACGTTCGTGAGCACGGCGACCAGCGGCGTGATCACGTTGGTCCCGTCGAGGGCACCGCCGATCCCGACTTCCACGACTGCCACATCGACGTGTTCTTCCGCGAAATATCGAAACGTCAGCGCCACGAGCAGTTCGAAGTACGAAGGCCGCCCCCACTCCGTCGACGCCATCGTGTCGATCGCCGAGAGCAATCCGGAGAGCAGGTCGGCGAATCGCTCTTCTGAGACCGCGAGCCCGTCTATGCGCGCGCGCTCGGTGACGGAATGCAGGTGCGGCTTGGTGTGAAGGCCGACGCGATAGCCTGCCGCCGACAAGATGGCGGCGCACATCGTCGCGGTCGACCCCTTGCCTGCCGTGCCGCCCACATGAATGCTTCGGAATTCACGTTCGGGATTGCCGCAAGCCGCCAAGAACGCGCGCATCCGCTCGAG